>CAYUMZ010000109.1:0-6539 GCA_964446105.1 uncultured Gammaproteobacteria bacterium
GATTGTAATTCAGGTGTTAAATCTGCGGTTAACTCACTTTTTACATCTTCATTAACAACTGATAACACCTCTTTGGCTTCTTTTACAAATTCTTGTTGGGTGATTTCGCCTTTTTCTAATTTTTCTTTCAGTATTGAAATCATATCTTTTCTATCTTCATTAGTGCAGTATTCTCTATTTAAATAAGCTCGTGCGTCAGCATCTTTGGGATTTGTCATACTTGTAAACGTTAATGCATTAAGCGAATGTTCACTTTGTTGAACTACAGAAGTGTTTTTAAATGTTTGACTGCGAGCCTCAGCAATTCGAATCTGTTCTTCTCCCCCAGCCGTTTTTATTTTAGCTCGCATTTCAGGTGTCATTGAAATATCTTGTACGCCTTCTTTTATTAAATTATCTAATAGACTTAATGCCGTTGGCCCATCACCATGCGTAATTTTAAAATCCGGGTGACCTTGAGAAGCGACAAATTTTGCCAGAGCTGCTGGATCTTTTGAAGAAAATATACCGTTTTTGCAAGTGATTCGACTTTGACCGGAAGCAGAATGATAGACAATTTCTTTGTCTTTATTTTCATCTTTCTGAATTTCGTCGTACAGGTTTCCTGTTTTTTGTTCTTCGGTTTGAGCTTCGGCTGTTCTTGCAGATCCACTGACTAGACCCGCTTCAGCTTCGGCATCATCAGCAACTGCAGTTGCAGTTAATCCTTTTGCAAGTCTATCGAGATCAGCTGCAGTAGTGGGATCAGTAGCACTTATAGAAGCTGCAGTGTCAGTAAATCCCCCTGCGGCGTCTCTAGTTGCATCTACTGTAGGCTTTCTTTTAGCCTCCATGTTTTCTAAAAATGCGACTGAAGCGGCTGCTTCTTTTGAAGCCTTTGCTTCTCGCCTTGCCATCACAGCTTTTTTAGCAAGATTACGATCGGATAAATTATTAAAATAATTTTCAACGATGGGTTGATTTTTTTCTGAAAAAAATCTTTTTTGTTTGTTAGCAATTTCGAATGGCACTTTGCCTGATAGCGCATCATGTCGTTCGGCAGTTCGTGTGGATGCCATAGCAGAATTCATGTAATTTCGTCGACTTTCTTGTACTTGTTTTAATGAAGATTTTTGTTCATTGCTTAAAGAGCCTAAGTGTTGATTTTCTGATTTTTCCATTGCTTCCAATGCAGCATTATTATTACCATGGGGTAATTGACGAAATTTTTTATCATTTTGTTCTAACAGCTCAGGTAAAGCACTTCCTCCTAAAACTAGGCTGCTTTCACTGAGAGATCCCTGATAGCTTGCTTTTGAAGATTGAGCAGATTCACGAGCAGATTTTTGAGCTGCTGTCATACCTCGTGCGGCAGGTGGTGTTTCCGAAGTCGTGGTTGCATCAGCCGTAGGTGTTGATGGTGCAGTAGCTCCTACTGCTGAAGATGGTGTTGTTCCCGCCGTTGCAGATGCAACGCTTGTTGTGGCATCTGCTGGTATAGCTGTTCCTGTTGTGGATGTAGTAGATGCAGATGATGTTCGTGGTGGCGGTGGAGGTGGAGGTGGAGGTGCAGATGCTGCGGTAGCTGTGGATCCAGGTTCTGTTGTTGAAGTTGCAGATGCAACGGTAGATATTGCTGCCTCTCCGCGAGTCTTGCCTTCATTATAGGCTTGGTTAAATTTAGCATGTTGTTCAATTGAGATGTCTCTTTCATGCCCGAGTTGAAAGTCTAGATCAGCTAGAGTATTAGATTCTGTTTTTAATAGGTTAGATCCTAATCTAACAACCTCGTCACGAGCGATATGAATTTCTCTAAGCTGTGGATTATCGCCTAATGTCTTGAGTTCGTTACTTTTAAAAGATTTGTTATTGTTATCCAGATCCTTCTTACTCGTGTTTCTAAAAGCGGCATCATTAATAGTGAAATTATGTTTATCTAAAACGCCAAAATACTTCTGTCTAGCCTGTAAATAGGCCTCTTCATCGGGCGTCAGTGGTATCTTTTTCATCAAATTTCTCCTCATAAATGCTTAAATATGATGCTCCTTACAGATATTATAGCGTATTACCAGGGTTTTTGCCGGGAGCCACCAGGTCCACAACAGCCGGCAAGGGTCTTGGGGTAAGTGGGTGGCGGTAAGGGGGCTTAGGTAGGAGTCAGATCTAACATTGAAACGAGGTCAAATTAAGGTTAATCGTAAAACACACAACTGGAAGCTAGTTTCAATGTTAGATCTGACCCCCTCCCTTACTTAGCACTCATCTTCGATGATTTTAAGGATCTCCTGCTCTAACTGAGCAATTTGAGTTTTGAGATCAGTATTTTTTTGCTGGAGTTGAATAAGCTCCGAAGAGTGAGGTGTGTGATAAAGTTCCGGATTAGCTAATGCCAAATCTATTTGAGCTAATTCATTTTGCAATATTGCCAATTTGAGTTCGTATTTTTCAATCTTTTTTTCAGAGCGCGTGGTATCTACTTTGGGCTGAGCTTTAGGTTCAATTTTTGTTTTAGGAGATTGTAGATTCGCTTCGCGTTCTTTTAACCACAGACGGTAATCATTCAGATCGCCATCAAAGCGATTGACTTTACCGTTATCGACCAACCAATATTCATCCACTAAACAATTGAGTAAATAACGATCATGAGAAACAAGAATCATAGCGCCCTGAAAATTTTGTAATGCCATCATCAGTGCTTCGCGCATTTCCATATCGAGATGATTGGTTGGTTCATCGAGTAAAAGTAAATTCGGTTTTTGCCAAACTAATAACGCTAATACTAAACGAGATTTTTCACCGCCAGAAAAATTTCCGATACTCTCAAAAACTCGATTGCCGGTGAAATCAAATCCCCCTAAAAATGAACGCGCTTGTTTTTCACTAATTTTATCGTCTAATCGTCGGAATTGAGTCATCATGCTGGCTTGCGGATCCAGTAAATCGAGTTGATGTTGCGCAAAGTAGCCAATTTTTATTTTACTGGATGCCTGATAAATTCCATTCATTATAGGGAGCTGATTTGCCAGCAATTTAATTAATGTTGATTTTCCAGCACCATTTAATCCGAGCAATCCAATTCGATCACCATCACGTAAACTAAAATTAATATCGTTTAATATGATTTTCTGGTCATAGCCTACAGTAGCATGATCCAGCGTAAGCATAGGATTAACGCCACAAACGTTATCAGAAAATTCGAAACTAAAAGGTGTTTCCTCATGAACTGCGGCAATCTCAACCATTTTTTCCAGCATTTTTTTGCGTGAATTCGCTTGT
This sequence comes from uncultured Gammaproteobacteria bacterium, assembly GCA_964446105.1. Taxonomy (GTDB): domain Bacteria; phylum Pseudomonadota; class Gammaproteobacteria; order JAIEPX01; family JAIEPX01; genus JAIEPX01. Next base: position 3,256 of record CAYUMZ010000109.1, read on the forward strand.
TTTGCTTTAGTAGCTTTTGCACCAAATCGGTCGATAAAATGTTGAAGATGCGCACGTTGCTTCTGTTGTTTTATAAATGCAGCCTGTTGAATTGCGAGTTGTTGTGTATATTCACGTTCAAAGGTGCTGAAATTTCCGGTGTATTTTTTCAATTTTTGATCTTTGAATTGAACAATATGTGTAGTGACTTCATCGAGAAATTCGCGATCGTGTGAAATGACTAAAACCATACATTCTGCTGAGCGAATCCAATCGCCCAACCAAATGATTCCTTCAAGATCTAAATGGTTTGTCGGTTCATCCAATAAAAGAATATCAGCACGAGAAAGTAAAACTTGCGCTAAATTGAGACGCATTCTCCATCCGCCCGAAAAACTATTGACGGGGGCGTATAATTGTTCTTGTTGAAAACCTAGGCCGATGAGAATTTTTGCGGCACGAGCGGGAGCGCTATAGCCATCTATTTCAGCAAAGAGGGCGTGTGCGTGTCCGATGGCGATGCCATCATGACTCTCTTCGCTCGCATCTAATTCGGCTTTTCGTTGTGCGTATACGGTATCGCCCAATAAAGCGTAATCGACTGCAGTTTGCTCAGTACTTGGTAATTCTTGTTTTATGTGAGCTAGCTGACAGCTCGCGGGAATTTCAATATCACCTTTGTCAACGGTGAGTGTGCGAAGTAAACATTGAAATAGTGAAGATTTGCCAACGCCATTCGGTCCGATAATTCCGATTTTTTGTTTATCAAATAAATCGAGATTGGCATCTTCCAAAAGGACTTTAGTTCCTCGGCGTAGAGTAATTTGTTTTAAATGTATCATAGTAGTCTATATCACCTTTATACACGGAAATCCGCTCTGGAAGAAGTCTATAGATTAACACTTTGCATGAATAAACAATATCATTTTCATAGCGATATTCCAAAATCAGAAATTTTGATGAGTGGGTTGACGCTCTTGTTGGATAAGGTCTTCTTCAGTCACGGCCACAATTTCTACGTTTAATCTTCGGTCATCTAATTCAATGTCTTCTTGTAGACTAGTGTTACTCGCAGTAATCAAACGTTGATGTTGGTGTGATATCTCAGAACTCGGGAGTGGGAAAAATCGTTGTGGATTTCTGCTATGTTGCTGTCTTTCGGAATGAGCGCAACACAATGTATTGAAAAGGTAGCGCAGTGTTAGTTGTCTGCCTGCCGCACTGGCAGCCCCGTATTCCCATGAAAGCAACATCATAACGAGACCTGTCAACATACCCAGATCTCGTCCGATGGCAGACCCAATCAGCCCTTGATTTAGTATGTAAGATAAAATATAGGAGCTGGTTAACCCGACGACACCTAAACCTGTTATCGATGAAACAACAGTCATGAGTGTTCCTTCGCGTCCACGATCCGCACCACTGTAAATGATCCGAATGGTGTCTATTAAAAACGCCGGTGCAGCCCATCGCATAACACTGACGGAGGCTTCGATGAGTTGCGGGTTGTTGGAGCCAACAATGACACGAATTAATGGCTCTGGCCAAATTTCGAAAGCGAGAAAACACGCTGTACCATACGTTAATCCAATGAGAGCGTTAATGCGACCGAAACTAATCATATCGGTAAATCGTCCCATAGATCGGTAGCGTGCAACCAAAATATTGGCTGATTCGCCAGCAGCATAGGCAGGAACAATGAGTAAGAAACCCCAGGTTTGAATAACGGCTTGTGTGGCTAAAACGCGTGAACCGAGTTTTTCGCCGACCCATTTAATGGCTAAAAATAAAGTGCCTAATTCAAATCCGTAAAAGAAGGAGATTCCGGATCCTATACCAAGAATTCTTCTGAAATAGGATGGAGATGTTCCGCCTATTCGAAATAATTGAAAGGATTGTATTACGGGGTCGTCGGTAAAATAATAGTAGCACATCATACTGATAAAATAGGCCCAAAACTGAGTGGCAATGCCGATTCCGACACCCCACATATTGGGTCCGAATAATCGCACACCGAGTAAATAAGCGATGCCGAATCCAATGATGCCGCTGAGTGCAGAGAAACTTCCTACAATATGGGCTTTGCCCACTGGATTAGCGAGGTTAGAACAGACCAGCCCTCCAAGATAAGGGAATATTCCCCACATATTAGATCGACAATAGATTTGGGCTAATACGCTACTTCTAGCGGGCTGGTTTAATAGGTCAAACAGGGTGCCGCTGAAGCCAAACATGAGCGTCAATGGAACGGTGTAAATTACAGCCAGTTTCAAACCATCACGGAAGATTTGTCCGACATCTTGTCGTTGGGCGCCCACAATGTCAGTAGAAATGACAGAGCTTCGAGCGCTGGGGCCAAGCATAACGGGTATTGGGCCTTCTGAGGGATGCTCTTCATCGGGGTGATAAATGCTGGCGGTTAATGTAGCGACAGCTTGAAACGAGGCGCCTAAAATTGTAGGGGACCATTCGATGATAGCCATGACTGTGACTGCTGAAATAGCGTCTTCACCACCATACGAAATAAGATACACTTTTCCTGTGTCGGCAAAGGAATTAATTAAGCTCGTCGCCGCTATTTGAGCATTTAGCCATAATGATTGTTTTAATCGAGACCACCAGCTGAGGGTTTCTTCACGCGGTTCGGGCTGAGTAGGGACAAAATAAGGGCGTTGAGGAAGTTGGGTGGGCAAGCGGATAGCACCACCGCCGTTGATAACTTCTGGAGAATACTCACGAGATGCTTCCATTATTCTTACCGCTATTTTTATGGAGTTTAAGGTTAAATCTTACAATGGCTAAACCATTGAGTGATTATTTTACCACGGTAAGATATTTTTCATAGTCCGGGTTTTTGCCTTTAACAATGTCTAGATACGCATTTTTGATGATTGTTGTAACAGGGCCTGGATTGCCGTTACCCAGCACTTTATCATCGATTGATCGAATGGCTGTGACTTCTGCAGCGGTGCCTGTAAAAAACGCTTCATCGCATTGATACGCATCGTCAAGTGTGATCTCAGTTTCGATGACTTGATAACCTAATTTAGTCGCTAGTTCCATCACTGTTGCTCGAGTAATTCCGGCAAGAATGGTCCCTAATTGCGGTGTGTAAATGGTGCCATTTTTGATCATAAAGAAAATTTCTCCGGCACCTTCAGAAATGTAGCCATCGTCGTCAAGAAATAAGGCTTCATGATAATGGGTACCTTGCAGTTCAAGCACCGCCATAATTCCATTCAAATAATGACCACAGAGTTTAGCTTCGACTTGGGTGGAATTAGGATGTATTCGAATAAACCGGC
>CAYUMZ010000110.1:0-6538 GCA_964446105.1 uncultured Gammaproteobacteria bacterium
GCAACGCTCACTTATGAACTGGAGCTATCCTACAATATTGCCCCCACACGCATCGTCCCTGCCCTTATTGCCATCGATGGTGAACGCATGATTGTTCCCATGCGCTGGGGCCTTATTCCATCGTGGTATAAAGAGGGTTCAAAATTGGCCATGCTCAATAATGCGCGAGGTGAAACGGTGGAAAGTAAACCTTCTTTTAGGCATTCATTCCGTCACCAACGCTGCCTGATACTCGCTGATGGATTTTACGAATGGGACGCCGAAAAGAAACTTAAACAACCCTATTATATTCCGATGAAAAATCGACAACCATTTGGATTAACCGGATTATGGGCTCGTTGGATATCCAATGAAAAAACTATCGATAGTTGCTGTATCATTACGATGCAAGCAAATGCTGTAGTATCTCCTATACACGATCGAATGCCTTCCATAATGCCCGATAATCTTATTAATACATGGCTTGATCATAATTTCCATGATGTTTCAAAGCTTAAAAAAATGATCGAAAATGCTTCGGCATGTGATAACTTGGCACCTTATCCAGTCACGACTCGTGTGAATAAAGCAAATTTTGATGATGCTCAGTGTATTCAGCCTCTTTAGCCAGTCACTGATATTGTCGTCGGCGTAAAGTGATCTAATGTTACAGTGACTCGATCAACACATTCTTGTACATAATTCGAAGCAAAGAAACCAAATCGCCCACTAGAAATTTTATTAGAAATCGGTTGTAGGCAGAGACTGGTTAGAGCAATAAAAATATTACCAATAAGTCTCCAAAATCCGTAACCTAACTCACATAATATATCATCTTTACTGTGTAACACAGCCATCAAATGAGTGTTGAAATTTTCGAATAATTCCGCATTATCGGGAGCACTTTCAGGTCTAGACAACACAAAATTATCGACTGTCTCTTTTAACTTAGTCGCTAATTCATTTACCTCACCCGAATATTTACCTGTTAGTTCTTTTGAATAGGCTTGCATATCTTTAATTCTTCCATAGAGATAATGAATTTTTCGAGCATATTCTTTAACTTCATCTTTTGATTTCTGTAACTCAGCAAGAATTGACCCAACTGTTCCAATATTAATAGTGCTCTTCCGAACCCCATTAGCATCCCACTGGCTATCATAATCGATTAACGTGCAAACAATGCGACTCAACACAGCCGTAAAATGAGTACCAGGAAACTGACTCATATTGTCGCGTATAAAATTGACAACAGCATAAACATCGCCCTGATCATTAAATTCATTCAAGGTGTCTTTTAATTCATTGATAAAAAACTTTCTGGAAATAGAATCATCATTATAAAAAGCATCTTTAACATAATAACGATCTGCCCGATCTTTTATGTATTGATCCAGTTGTTTAAATAGGGTGCCTGATAAAGACACTCTCTTTAACTGAGCTATTGCTTTTCCAGTTGATTGAACTTCAGTTTCCAAACTCTTTAGATTGTCTCTTTTTTCCGATAACTGAGCGTGATAATCACCTTCTAGTTGCTGACATGAGTCCAATGTAGGATCCATGGCGCTCAAAACTGAAGCGATAGTTCTCGATAGCGTATCGTTTTCTTCAAGTAATTTACAAATATTTTCATCTCTGTCTTTATTTGAATAATAGTTTAATGTCTTATCATAACAGTCTTCACTTTCAATCTCTTCTTGAGGCATAGGTTGAGATAATAGACTGAGCTTAGCATTTATTACTTCTCTTTGACGTTTGACTTTTTGTATCTCACCCTAAAAATGCTGAGCCGTAGAATCGAATTTGAATCTAACCATATCAGAGATTCTGCGACCAGTAAGAGTAATAAAATTTGATATTACTAAAAGATATTGCTCATTATCTTGTGGAAACTGCGACCGAGATATTCTTTCTCTAAATTCTGCAACAACTTGTACTAGTTCAGCTTGCTTCTTATAAAGTGCTGGCGTTCTTCCGTACAACGTCCAATTATTGAAAAAATCCGGTTCTTCGTGATATCTTTCCAGAACAATTGCAAATTCTTTTATAGCAATCTGAAGCGTAATGAAATCTTCAATAATAGGAAGACTATCTTCTAGCTTTTGTTTTTCCAAAGATTTTTCTGTAATGATATCACTTAAAGCTTTTTCACTGTCTTTTAAATCAATTTTAGAAATACCGTCTCTAAGCACATTCAGTACAGGAATCGCTTCGCATAAGGACTTACCATTCATGAGAGTTTTTTGAAGCTCATCAATTTTTTTACATATCAATGAAAATAAAAATGATCGCGACTGAGTAGTTTCTTCGGCAGATGGATTAATGCTAAAAATCCCATCTTGTCGCGAACGAAACTGCAGAATCTGTGCTTTATAGCTTTCAGTAACGCCTACAATAGCTAAACACTTTTCGAAACCACAAGGTACTTTGTCATCATCTGACTTAAAACAAGGCTCCGCATCAATCTGTTGAAACGGGATAATATGAGCGTGAGCGAGCAAGCGTCTTTTTACAATTTCCAGTTTTTGCGACTGTTCAATATAAAATTCAGGAAACTTCTGGTTGTCGGAAATTTTCTGATATAACGAATTTAAAGCGACAACTTGACTCTCAATCCATTCAATAGCGGCTTGTTTATTACATTCGAAACCAACTACTAAATTGGGTGGTAGCTCCTGATATTTTGTGACGATCCCAATCGCTTCTTGCAGAAAAGCAATATATTGGCGGGTATCAGCTCGTTGTCGTTCAAGCTCACCACACTGAACACCTAATTGCCTAATTTTCGCTTCTCTCTCTCGTAATAGTCCGCGCATTTCTTCTGGATTCGCAGATCGCATTTCTTCAATAAATTTTGCCTCTGCGTGTGCCTTTTCTATGCTTTTTTTCTTTTCATTGATTTTCGCAACACCTCCCTTAATTTTTTCCTTAAACCCATCTACAGCCTTTTGAAGTAATCGAATACGCGTTACCAGTTTTCCCTTACCGTCCAAAATCTTACCATTCTCACCTGCAAGGAACTTATTATCAGGGTCAACAAGCCTAAGTAAATCATCATCATTCCAAAGGGCGTTAATAGCATTCAATAATTCATCTGCAGATGCGACGTATCTAATTAACTGCTCTTGTTCTTGATTTACAGTAGACAACTCATCTTGTAATACAGCCAACTCTTTTGACTCAATCTTTTTATCGTAATCTATCTGACGTTCTAGAGCAAAAAAACTATCTGTTAATTCTTGGAGTTTCTGTGAAACAAGAGGAATTCCTGCCGAAAATCCCTTCATTTTCTCCCTGACGAAATTTATTACAGCAATTTTTAATTCTAGTTCAATGTCAGGTATTAAATTATCACACTGAGCATATTTATCTTCATTATCGGATAAAACATGTTCTATTTCTATAGCGCCTTGTTCAGCGAGTGGGACAATATAAGGAACTCCGACATTTTCTATTCGTGTTAACAAAGGAGCTGGAATTAATTCATTTTCTTTAATGGGCTCTTTAGTGACAGCATGATAAACACTTCTAATGAGTAGATGAGGCACTTCCAGAGTCTCTGTCAGTTTATCACATCCAGCTTTAAATCCACGCAATGCCGTAAGAATAGCATGGATTTGCTGAACCTTATCACGGCCTTTCAAATCTCGAATACTAAACTTAACATCCTCGAGCGGAAACTCTAAATTCGGTATTGAACATCGAATTTGACGTCTGCACTCTATTAATAACGCACAAAGGTGCTTATCATTGTCTAACATCACCTGTACATTTTGGTTAAGCACTTTTTTCCGATAATTTAAGACCATCGCACCTAGAATGCCAATAAGAGCTTTATCGAAATGGGCTTTCATTTCTGGGTCTATTTCAAACCCATCTTTATGAATATCATAGAGATCTTCATCTTTAGTTGAATTAAGTGGCACAACTACACCGTTAATCTTTTTCTCTGGTTTTGGTGTATAAGTCACCCAATTGTAGTGAACCAGACTATTTTTTTCCTCACAATGAGCCAGTTTAAAACTTGTTCCAATTAGTGCTCGAAGACCAGGGCCTATTATATATCCTGAATGCAAATCCACAGTAAGAGACTCTGGATTAAAAAAGGGAATCAACAGCGGCAATTCTCTAGGCAAAGAATTATAATGAATCAAAACTACTTCAATTAATTCATAGAACATTCGATGGTGAATAAAATCAGGTACCTCGATTTCTTCAAGTAATTCAATTTCTTCATTTACTTTTGCTTTTGCTTTTTTTGCCTCTATGCGCAGCCCGTGTAAATCTGAGTCTACTCCACTCAAAATAGTATCAACTGATAAGGCAATCTCATTACGATCGATTTTAGATATTCTTTCTTGAATTGTTGCAAAATGATTGTAGAGAGTGAGCCCAGGTGTAGCAAGAGTCCTTGGAAAATACTTTTGTTGATCTTTCCTGAGTAAATACGTTACATTATCAGCTTTATTACCTCTCATCCGAGCTGCCTGTTCATTCACAGTGTTCAAGCATTCTTTAAGCTCTAGATTAAACATCTCTTCACACGATATTCTTACTTGAACTTTTGCAAAATACTCTGAAAGATCGACGCCAGGAATTTCGAAAGTCTTGGCAAAAAACTTATTTTTATCTCTCTCGAGTAATCTCACTACATTCGTAGCGATATCACCTTGCATCTTAACAGCACTGTCAATCACGTTTTGGAAACATTTCTTGAGCTCTTCATGAAACATCTCTTCACGCGACTGCAATAAGTCCTTATACCCCTTTAGCGACCAAGCATCTTTGATAATATAGAATATCCCCAGCGCGCCAGGTGCCCCACCACTGCAAAAATTGTATTCTATGGTACTGTGAATTCTGCCTAATATGTCCAGAGCGGCGTCCAAGATTTTGTGAATATGTTTCAACTCAACCGTTGAGTCGTTTGTAATAGGATATTTTTTTTTCTGCTCAACTATTTTCGCTAATACAGCAGCGATCAATTGCCCCAAAGGACTATCAATATACTTTGTATAAATCGGCTTTTGTACGGCTTTCGCTTTCAACTGAACATGCTCATTATTAATAAAAATTCCGCTAATTCTACCCTGGAAATCTTAACATTTCCTTAAGTTAGACTCAAGCGAGCTCTTCCTAGTTATTGCATAAAAACGCATTGCGAAAAGCACAGGAGCTGGAGATTCAAACATTATCATAGCCCCCAGCAGCCCATCTCTCTATTGAGCCTATTGATTTCACGTCGATGCTGATCAAAATGAGGGTCAAATATAGCCACTAAGGCCCAAAAGCGTTTGGAGTGATTAAGATGTCGGGTATGGCATAGCTCATGAATAATAATGTACCGAACCAACGGATATGGCAAAAAAATCAGTTTAGAATTCAGAGAAATATTCTTATTGCTATCACAACTTCCCCACCGTGTTTTTTGATCGCGGATAGATATTTTTTGATAGGGTAATCCTATCTCTAGTGCAACACTATTCAACAAGGGAATTAATAATTGTTGGGCTTTTTTTCGTAACCATTTCTTTAAAAGTGCCTGGCATTCTAGGGTATTTTCAATATCACCCATTAATATCAGCGTTGAATCAGGACGTGTGATTATTTTTGATCGACCAATGGCTGGAATGGTCTCAATTCGCCAATTTTCTTCTGTCATCAATAGTCTAATTTCAGTCGGAATGCCCTTGCTCAAACTGCTTTTTTTGTGGAATATTTTTAATTTTTTTTCAATCCATGCACGATGAGTTGTGAGAAAATTGTCGAGATCGTAAACTCCAAATCGATAGGGAACAACAACTTCCAACCCTTCCTGAGGGCATATTTTAAGTTGTAAATATTTTGCCCGTCGACTTTTGCGTAATCGATACTCGGGAGGCCACATTGGAGTCTCAGTTTGCAAGGCAAAATATCCAAATGTTATCTATAATATAAAGTATGCAGGCCAGTATAGAGTGGGTCTGCAAACGGAGATAATCTCATAGGAAAGGACGTAGTTCAAATGCCTATTGAAGTATACATTTACGATGCGATTAGAACGCCCAGAGGACGCGGAAAGCCTGATGGGGCACTCAATGAAGTGACCCCAGTCAAACTGGCCGCTGGGTTGTTAAAGGCTTTAAAAAAGCGTAATCATTTGAAGAGTAAGGATATCGACGCTTTACTCATGGGGTGTGTGAGTCCTGTTGGGGACCAAGGTGCTGACATCGCCAAGGCGGCGGCACTACTTGCCGGCTGGAACCCCTCCATTCCTGGCATTCAGATCAATTGCTTTTGCGCATCCGGCCTAGAAGCGATTAACTTGGGCGCGATGAGAATAGCCTCAGGTTCTGAGCAATTAGTGGTAGCAGGGGGTGTTGAATCCATGTCTCGGCTGCCTTTAGGTTCAGATGGCGGCGCTCTCATCTATGATCCAACAATCACAATGCCGCACAAAATCATTCCTCAAGGCATCAGTGCTGATTTAATTGCAACCATCGACGGTTACTCTCGCGAAGATGTTGATCATTATGCGCTTCGATCTCAACAATGCGCTGCTCTTGCTATACAAAATAAA
>CAYUMZ010000111.1:0-6529 GCA_964446105.1 uncultured Gammaproteobacteria bacterium
ATAGGGTTTTCTTTAAAAATTTGCTTGGTTACATAGTGTAGACTATGCGCCACGCGCAAATTTTTAAAGAAAACCCTATTTTTATGCACTCTATCACTTTTCACTACGATTGCTTGTGAAATATCCAGATTCAACGAACTTTTAGCACCCCTAACGATGAGCCCAAATGGCTTATGGGGTAACCAACCTTAGGGCGGGGCAATTATTGATGTGGTAGCTACCCCAGATGATATGTTCCTAAGCCTTGAAAAGACAGTCTGGAGGCGGTCAAAAGGCATTAAAAGCCCTCAAGCCACCTATTTCCAAAAAGCGACATAATGGGGCGCTTTTTCACCTAGGTAGAATCCCCTAGAAAGCCCGGAATCCGGGCTTTTTTGATTGAAATCAACGGGATAATAGTGTAGAATCAGAGCCTAGTGAATTTGTCAATTTCGTAGTTGATAAGATTGTCTTAATGTAAGGATGAGATAATGCCTACTAGCCATTAGGGTTAAAGGCTGGTAAGCGTAGCCATAATGCGCTAGAATTAAGATATAAGTTGAGATATATTTATGCATAACAACCGAAATCTAGAAATGACTGCAGAAATTTTGCGTGATTACCATCGCAAAGCTCTAGCCTTTTTTAGAGAAAATCTCAACCCCGCACTCGCTCAATATTTTAATCGAACAAAAGGGAATAGTGCGTTATTGGCAATAGATCCTACCACACCAACGTACATTAAAAACATTCAAACGATTCTAAATCTAATGCTCTTAGCGGATCGTGCTATTGCCGCTTACTCTTCCGAGAACGACAATGTCATTGAACAGCTTTTTACTTTATCTGAATACTATAGCCTTGTTAACGAAACAGTCTTAACTCTGCAGCACTTTGATCTAAAAGCAAGCCCTGAAACGCAAAATCTGATCGCTCTATTACGTAACCACGATCGTATTTCATTTCAGTCTCTAACAAATACATTGCCTGAGCTCGCAAAACTCTCCACAGAAATAACCGACACTAGCGCCTCTGCTATTGAAAAATTAGGCGATGTTGTTAGCGATGTGAACGCTGCGCTGAATAAAAGCAAAGAAAGCGAACCGTCCAATCGACAAGTGATAGAAGGCGCTTTTGCTGTATCTGCTCCTACTATCGGCGACAAACTCGAACACAAAGATAGCGATGAACGCTATGTTTTAAATCCAAAAGCCGATGGCGAAGTTGTTACCTCAATTAAACGAATTGCAAACTCATTAGACTATTTAAACGAAGCATTGAACTTCAAGCTCAATGCAGAAAAAGGTCAATTTTTTGGCGGGTTAGTAGAAGGCTTGATCAAATACAAAGAAGTGATTGAAGCAATATATTCATTAAGCCCCGCTATATTAACAACTTCAGAAAAAATGAGAAAACAGATTCACGAAAAAGCCGGAAAATTAATTCCCGTTATTCGCGAAGCAATCCGTAGTGCAGTCAAAATGGAAAATGAATCCGGTCTTCGTCCAGGATATCTATTAGATCAAATTATTCCTTTTGCCAAACGCTACATGGAATTTGCAGACAAAATTGGTATGGAACTGACCGAAGACGAAAAAAAATTATTTATATCCGAAAGACAAACTCTGCGTAAAAAAGCCAGTGATGATGCTGCACTTGAATTACAAAAAACGAAACAATTAAAAGAAAAAATTGATCAAGTTGAAACCTTACTTAACACAAGCACACCACTTTCTAATTTCAGCCATTTTGAGCTTGGCACATTAGTACGTGCTCTACCATTAATACAATTACCCAATGATTTAAAAACTCAGTTTAAAAAAGAGATTGATGACGCATTCAAAGACAAATCAGTCATAAGCAGTGGCATAGGCATTGGTTGGGGTTATCTTATTAACTTTGCCGGCCATCGCATATCTGTGCAAAACCAAGTCTGGGATCATGTTCGCAAACAATTCTCTGATGTTGAAGCTCACGAAAATATGCTTGAATCATATATTGACACCGTTAATTTCGGACGTATTCAAGAGCTGCTATCCAATAAAACAATCGACTCGCTTACCTTGGAAGAAGCTGAATTTCTAAATGCTCATTACAATCCTTATGCGGATGCATTTGAAATTAATTACGATGTGGCCAATAAGACATTTAATCAAATTCAAAATCGGATTGCCTCTTTAACAAAGCTTCCTCAACTGCCTTTGGCTAAAAAAACGTCTGCGATTTCAAATCAAGAGCTCTCAACTGAAGAGCTTGCAGCACATAGCAAGAATATCAACTCAAGAAATCTTAAAATGGCCTTTGTTGCTAAAGAACTTCGTCAATTTATTCTCGGAAATATTAGAGCATATTTCTCGGATTCTGTGGTCGAGAATTTTGAATTAGCAACTCAAAATGGAATCTACGAAACTTTTTCTGACGATCCTAAGCATATACAAGATATGAAAAACTTTTTATCTGCACTCACTGTACTAGAAAGAACATTTACTGCAGCAGAAAGCTCATACGCATCAGGATTAATGCAAGCTTCACAATTAAAAGACATTGCAGCTCAATTTCATTTGAACTATCAGCAACAGGCAGAGCTCGCTCGAGTATTCTTTGGCAATATGCGTACTGAAGCAACAGCCGTTGGGAACGATTTACTTTCAGATTTTAAATCAGGCCTAAACTTACAAGAACACGCCGATCCAACAAAACCTAACCAAGAGGATGGCGATAAAAAATCACAAGGTCTAATTGGCTCCCTTGACAGAGTTCTTTCATTTTCTGAATGGGCTTACAGTTATATTGATTTCAAAGAATCTGAAGGTTCAAGTACCGTTGATCTCAAGCCTTATGTTGATCAAATGAAATATATCAAAGAACTTACAGAACAATTTATCAAAGATTATTTCAAAGAAGATTTTGCGAAACTATTCACGCCAAATGCTCAAGGTCTTTACACATTAAACGATAAAGATACAGCAATTGTTAAAGATGCAAAAACGCTTCTTAACACGCTTCATCATATGGCCACAGCAACCAACGATGTCAACAACTATTTGCAAAACTCCTATTTTGACTTGCCTACCGCGGTATCGAGCATCAGCACTTTTGTCACCTCATTAAATGAATTGGATTTAACGAGTACACATGCTCAGCTCTGTGAACAAAAATCTCGGCTGATCGATGCTGCAACTACTTACGTGAACAAAGAAATTAATCCGCTCCTTTTAAAATTAATGCAGCAAGGCGATCGATACGAGCAAGCCATTGGTCTACGTCAAGGCGTTCTCACGAATCACATTCAATCAGCAATCGATTTATATCAAGCCCAACACGAAAACCTGGGAGTTGGTATCCTACTTGAGGATGACAATGCATTTCTTGATGCTCGCAATGAAGAAAGAAATCAGTTCATCGCAGAGGCTAGTGGGCAATTAGAAGCTCTTAAAAAAACTTATATAGATTTAGAACTGCAAACATCAAAACAACTGCCCATACTTTCAAAATGGGTGAATGTATTGAATGGCTCAAATAAATCTCTGACTGAACTTCAATTATTGAAATCCATTCATCGTAATATTGGTTTACTCGGTGATGAAAAAACCATTGCTGAGTTTGCCCCTTTTGTTGATACCTTGATTAGTAACTACAGTAATTTACAAGCAGGCCATAGTCGAGAAGTAAAATTATTCGACATGCTTTCTCATCAAATCAACATACGTTACATCTACTTACAAAAGAAACTCGGTGATGCTCAAAAGGCTCTTGATGATTTCAATGCGACAACCGGCCATAGAATGGCTGTAATAAAAGACCATCAACAAACCCTCATCGAAAATAGACGTAAAGCCGAAGAAGCGGCAATTAAGTCAGCTGAAGCCAGAGAAAAAGCAGAAGAAGCGCAACAAGCAATATCAAAAATAAAAATAGAAAATGCTAAACACCATTTACGACACACAATGGAATTAGTTGAAAACGCAGATAAAAAATCACAAGAAGCTCATAAATTTGCTGATGAAGCTCAAAAACTGGCTGCTGAATCGCATCTAGGTGTTGCTAAGCGCATGTCGGCTGAAGTAAAAGCGGAAGCTCGTGAAACAGAAAGGGCATTAGTGCGTAAAGTTACACCAACCGCTCCTCCCGAAGTGGCTGAGCGCGGATTTTTTGCACAAATCATCATCTCTGTCTTAAAATTCATTGCAGACATACTTGATAATATCGTGGTTGGAGTCAAAGCACTATTTACAGTTCCTAAACTATCTCCTACAAAACCACACTCTGCTGAAGAACCACAAAACAACGAAAAACCCCTTGCAGAAAATAAACAAGAGGATGAAGAACCAACAATTATTATTTTCACTGGTGATGAGTTAGAAGACTACCAATCATCGGAGGAGTTAACTGACGACTCTGAAAATCAAGAAAACAAACGTCCTAGATCAAATGATTATTCTTCTTACGCTGCTGCAAGAATGACTGGATTCCATGCACAGAAAGGTATCCCAACTGCAGATGACCTTCAAAAAGCAAAAGATCAACCTAAAGAACCTGTACTCGGCTCTTCATTAGGTAATAAACCACGATAACCGGATTAATATAAGGTGTCGTATCTTGAGTTGTTAGTTCTTTTGCAATTTCAATATTAAAGTTTGGTTATATTACTTCAATAGATACTTTCCTGCAGCAAAACAATATGATTCTGTTAACATCAATTGTTCTTCTAACAATCTTCTTATCAATGACTAATAATTTTTCAAACACATTTACTTTAATGAATCATCAAAAATGCAAAACAACTAATACCTGGATATTGCATAAACTATCGTAGCGAAAAGCACAAGAGTGCTGGAGATGCAGCTGATTTTGAAAAATTTGCGCCGGGCGCATAGTCTACTCTATGTAACCAAGCAAATTTTTCTAAATCAGCTGTAGATACAGTGCTATTGCGCTTTGAAGTAGAAAGTTTATGCAATATCCAGGTACTACTCAAGATACGAAACCTGTTTCACCTTTTTTCTCTGGGCGCTTCCAGCCTTCAATAGATTTTTGAACGCCGCGCGTTAAAGTGAGCTGGTGGGGTGGGGCATCTTTGGTGATGGTAGAGCCAGCGCCGATGGTGGCATATGCGCCGATCGTGAGTGGGGCGACGAGTTCGGTGTTGGAACCTATGAAAGCGTAATCCCCGATGATTGTAGGATATTTGTTCACACCGTCGTAATTGCAGGTGATTGTACCCGCACCAATATTCACATGATCACCGATAGTCGCATCGCCTAAATACGTAAGATGATTTGCTTTGGAATTTGCGCCCAATTTACTGTTTTTCACTTCGACAAAGTTTCCAATTCGCGCGCCTGTGGCTAATTGAGTGCCTGGACGCAATCGTGCAAAAGGTCCCACCTGACAATCAGTATCGATTTTTACTTCATCCAAATGACTAAAGGCCTTAATATGAACACGATCTCCAATAACTGAATTTCGAATAATGCATCCTGGTTCAATAACACATTCTTTGCCTATTTTTACATTCCCTTCAATAACTACATTCACATCGAATGTAACATCTTGTCCTACTTCTAATTCACCACGTAAATCAAACCGTTCGGGGTCAAAAAAAGTGACGCCTTTTTTCATTAGCTGTTCAGCTTGATTGATTTGAAAAATCCGTTCTGCTACAGCCAACTCAGATCGACTATTGATCCCCATAATTTCCCACTCGTAATATGGGCAAAAATCTAATATAGGTAATTTATCTCGCACAGCAAAGCCGACAACATCAGTCAAATAAAATTCTTTTTGCTGATTTTTTCTTTCTATTTTCGGGAGCCACTTCTTTAAATTATTGGCTGTTGTTGCGAGAATTCCTGAATAAACTTCGTTTATTTCTAATTGTTCTAAAGTTGCATCTTTTTCTTCAACAATGCCTATCACGTCTTCTTTTGCATCTCGAATAATTCGCCCAAGGCCCGTTGGATTTTCAACCTCTGCCATTAAAAGACATAATCCCTCTTTACTCGCATCGACTAATTCTTCTAATGTTGCCACACTGAGTAATGGAACATCACCATATAAAATTAATACTTTGGCTATGTCTGGAAGCGAAGGTAAAGCTTGTCGAACAGCATCTGCCGTTCCTAATTGTTCGGGTTGATGTATCCACTCAACATCATAGTGTGAAAATTGTTCTGGAATACTTGTTCCACCATGCCCATAAATAACGTGAATTTTAGAGGGATTTAGCTTTTGAGCTGTATCAAGAACGTGTTGTAACAATGGCTTTCCAGCTAGTTTGTGCATTACTTTGGGAAGACTGGACATCATGCGCTGGCCTTTGCCTGCTGCCAAAACCACAATATGTAAATTCATGTGTGTATCCTCATGGTGACGAAAGGAGAAAGGGGTCAAGTCTTGACACAAGTTGGAAGGGGTCAGATCTAACATTGAAACAAGCCTTCATCACGCTATCTTATGGCTCACCTTTGAGTGAGCTTGTTTCAATGTTAGATCTGACCCCTTAGAGAATGGTGCAAGTTAAAATTTGAGCCCTATCTCTCCCTATCTG
>CAYUMZ010000112.1:0-2512 GCA_964446105.1 uncultured Gammaproteobacteria bacterium
ATGTTCCCGCGGTTTGTTTTAATAATAGCGTCTGTATTAAATAATTGTATTGTTCTTTCACTGTGGTGCGCTGAATGTTGTATAAGTTTGATTGCGCATTCAATACATCTACCATGGTTCTGGTTCCCACGTCGTAAGCAGCGACGGTGGCATCGTAAGCGCTTTGAGAAGAAATAATAGCCTGTTTATCAGCACGGACTTGGCTAATTTCAGAAAGAACGCCTAAATAGGCTTTTCGTGTCTGAGCCACGATGCTTCGGTGAGTCGCTTCTTCAACAGATAGTGCTTGTTGATATTGATAACGAGCTTGATCAGTTGATGCAATGACTGCGCCACCTGAGGAAACAGGTAATGTTCCCGAAACTGAAATATTCGCTATTTTATTTCTAAATGAACCATCGCCATTATAGTGATTATCAAATGTTTCAGTGAAATTACTGGATGCATTCACGACAGGAAAATGACCTGCAAATTGAAATTTAATATTTTCTTTTGCAGCATCAGAGGCGTATCGCGCAGCAAGGAAAGTATAATTTTGTTTTTCAGCAGTTGTCACCCATGTATCAATTACGGCAGGATTGGGCGATATTAATGGAATATTTTCTTCAATGCCACACAGGCTACGATAATATTTCCCTGTGATTTGACGTAGTTCTTCAATGCGATTGGAATATTGGTATTTGGATGCGATTTCACGAGCAACCACATCATCAAATCGTGCTTGTGCTTCATAGACTGCTGTAATAGGAATTAATCCGACTTGATAGCGATCTTTATTTTGATCAAGTTCTCGTTTAATGGCTAGTTTTTCAGCCTGCGTGAAATGTAAATCTTGACTCGCTGTTAATACCGCAAAATAAGCTGTTGATGTGCGTATCATTAAATCTTGTGCTGCCGCCGCTAAATTAGCAGCCGCTTCTTTCACTTGTGCACGTGCTGTACTCAGACTGGCCCAATTTGCATAATTAAATATGCTTTGTGTTGCTGAAATAGTTAAATTAGTGTTGTCGTCATAAAATGATTTTTGTGAAAATCCTGATGTTGCTGCTTCCACAGCATTTCCAAATTCACTGTGCTGACGAGTTCGAGAAGCGCTACTTGAAAAAACAATATGAGGCAAAAAATTGGAAATATTTAATGGTATATTTTGTCTAATGGCTTGAAATTCTGCTTGTGCAGCTTTAAAAGTAGGGTCGTTTGCATACGCATCTTCAAAAACTGCTGATAAATCTGCTGCAGGCGCGCACAATGGAAGCAATAGAATGCTATAAAGAAAAAAATTCCGGTTAAAAAGTTTACGCATTTATCTTGTCCTTGCCATTAAGTTTACGATTAAAAATTAAATTGAGAGGATTCTTTAACATGAGGCAAGCGTGGGCGAACCGTCTCGAATAAAATGGTTTCTTGCCAAATTCCGCCTTCTTCATGGTGATACACCATGGCTTGCATTGCAGGTGCATTTCCCACTACCGCATACAGTCGACCGTGAACACTTAAAGCATTTTTTAATTCAGTCGGAATAGAGGGCACAGAACCTGTTA
Organism: uncultured Gammaproteobacteria bacterium; assembly: GCA_964446105.1. GTDB lineage: Bacteria > Pseudomonadota > Gammaproteobacteria > JAIEPX01 > JAIEPX01 > JAIEPX01. The sequence goes on from CAYUMZ010000112.1 coordinate 1,542, forward strand.
AAACGATAACATCAAATGGAGCATCAGTTTGCCAGCCCGCATTAATATCGCCTTGAATCGTTGAGATGTTTGTCAAACCCAACTGTGCGATGTTTTTTTGAGCGGCCTTGATCAGGTCCTCATACGCTTCGACAAGATAAACATGTGTCGCTTGTTTAGCTAAAAGGGCCGTTAAATAACCACCGATAGCACCTATTTGAAGCACTTTTTCGTGAGGTTGAACTTTCAGGGCTTGGAGCACATGACCTTCTTCTTTGGGCGGCATCATCAACTGCCCGTGCCCCACAGGAATTTCAGTATCCGCAAATGCCACGTTTTTGTACTCTTCAGGCACAAATAATTCACGGTGGAGCTGTTGGCATAGGTTCAAAGTACGCTCGTCGAAAACATTCCAACTGCGCAGTTGTTGGCTAATCATGTTGATTCTGGCTTGATCGGGATTCATGCTAATGACCTCGTACTGATCCTGGTTATTGGTGACTGTGTTTCTAAAATGGCTATTCTACCTTGATGTTTTGAAAACAAAAAGGGGAAAAATTTAGGTCTCACGAAATCGACATTGGTTGTTTCAAATCAGTATATGGGCGGGTACCCCCTCTAGACAATTTATCCAATTATGGTATAATACCCCATCATTAATCTTAATTTGTAGGATAGGTTGGGCTTGTATGAATCAACGTGAAGAACCAAATAGCTGCCGAGAAGAAGTCAATCGTGTTGGCTTTTCTCAGGTTGTGGATTATCAAGACTATGACCCGCTTAATCCGGCGTTGTCTTTGCACAGAGCTTATTATGAATTCATAACATTACCTACAAAAAAAATCGTTATTGCCGCTCAGAAATTAGGTCCTTATATTGTCATTGCCGATAAATCAAAAAAGCTTAAATTATTTAAAGCTGAGGTTGGTGATTTTAAAAGGGTTGAGCATGACGCTCGTAATTTCCCTTATGAAGCCACTGCCAAACCTGTG
>CAYUMZ010000112.1:2522-6510 GCA_964446105.1 uncultured Gammaproteobacteria bacterium
ACGGCGCTCGATGAGACTATGACTGCAGCTTCTGTGCTCGATGGCCATCTTCTAACAGGAGACTCAACGGGGAAATTCTATTTCTTTCCTATTCCTGTTGCTTCCGCTGCAGAACAAGGCAAAAGAAAACAAAAACCTTTATTACCTTTGAAATCATGCCGTGAACACACGTGTAAAATTGTGGCGTGTGATATGATAAAAGGCCATACAGTTGATGATGCTGGAGAGTTTGCAACGGCTGATTTTGAGGGTACAGTTAAATACTGGAAGGTAACTCGTGATGAATCAGTTTGGACATTTGATTTAAAGCGCCAAATTGTTGATCTGCGCACGACTCCTACTAAAAAAATTGTTGTAGCCTCTATCGCTGTTGGGAGAACGGCACATATTACCGTGCTTGATCAAACACAAAACATCGTATTTGAACGTCACTGTGAATATGATTATAAAGTGTTTGAATTCAGTTTCGTCGGTGCCGTCAGGTTATCGAGTATTGATACATTAGTTGGATTTGATTGCGCAAGATTCAAGATGGGTATACAGACATTACCTGGTGAAAAACAGCCCGTTACAAAAGCGCTCTCACCCGGTTTTAATTTATTGAATGTTGCTAATCCAGGTAAACCAGGCTTTTTTTTCCCCAGTCGTGATCTATACATCTGTAGAATGCAAAAGCGTAAAAAATATACACAATTAACTGTATGTAAAAATGCCAGTGAAGAAACAACGCTAGAACCTCCTAAACTTTAGAATTTTTTTGTATTGTTATCGGACTGAGCGTGATCGTCTTTTTTTGGACTTTGTGATGTCTCTTGAGTTTGTTTTGGTCCTTGCCCCTGTTGTGGCCTAGCCCAGCTCGCTGCAGGTAAATTGGGAGGCTCTGGAGGGGCTTGTGTAGGCTTTTTTGTGGGACGTGTGCCGGCAACTTTTTTGATCACAGGAGCAGCGTTTGATTGTGATCTTGGGCGAGTTTCAGATTTTAATTCTTCTTGACGAGATATAATCATTTCCCGCTGTACAACTTGTACGCTTCTTGGTATCGCATCTTTGTTTTCACTGGGTCCTTCTTGCAATCGTGCTGAGGGTGGTTGCGGAGTAGACATTGATCGCTGTCTAGTGACTTTGGATAAATCCAATGGAGCTGCTTTTGTCTGTTTTGCTTCAGCAGCAGCGGATTGACGTCGAACAAGCTCATTCGTCGTAGACGCAACCAAAACCGCACTGGCACTAGAAACTTCTCGGCTCAATAAAAGACACATACGATTGACACCACTTTGATCAGGCCTTAAATGATTGCAAAGTCCTGCTTCCTTTAATGATTTTTCTGAAAAACTGTGTACCACCGCTTGTCTCACTGCGGGCTCTACAGTGTTGATATCAAAATTTTCACGTGCAGCGTGAGTTGCGGCTTGCACCGCTAAAGACCCTTTGGCCTCCCACGCTTTTTGAATAAGATATTCCAATCTTTCATCAACCTTGTCATTCAAATTAAAATGGTCTCTAACTGCATTGTGCAGTAACTCCACACCTTGTTCTCTAATCAAAGCACCAACTTGACTGTCTAATGCTGAAATATCCTGATTAGATAGAGCCTCGTCAACGATTTTTTGAATTTCAATTGGCTGTAATTGATCCAAGGCTAATTTTATCATTTCGGCGCGATTTTCCTGAGCCACTATATCAGAAATAGAGCCTCTTCCCACAATTTGAAAATCCATAAATTCAACAATAGGTTTTCCACTTTGAACTGAGTTAATAATTTTTTTTTCAATTGCATCGCAAAATGCTTCTAAATGTTTATGCAAATACTGTTCATCAAAACCACATCGAGTCATGAATTGTGAAAATTCTGACATCATCTCTCTAATAAAACGCTCTTTTACTTCTGGTTTTAAATGTCTTCCATTGTCATCCAAATTATTCCTATCACAAAAGCTATTTAGTTTGTTCATGAAAGACGCTGTGTCTGTATTATCTCTGAATATGTCATAATTTGGCTGGTCTAGTTTTTGGCTAAAATTAACTTGACCGAGCAGTGGATGAGCTTCTATTTTTTCCATGACCGCCTGGCAAAATTTGGAGACAAATTCATTTTTTCCACTTCTCCCTATGCCAGCGTCCCAAGCTGTTTTAAAACTGTTCATTGTTTTGGCGCTGACGCTGTTTAAAAATGCTGGCAATAACGCTTGTTCAATTTCTGCTGCATGACGTTGTTCGATCAAGTCATACATCGGTGTATTGTCACGAGCAGTCTTTTTTGAATCAAGTGCTTCCAACGCTGTCATTCTTAGTGCACCTGGATTTTCAGCGAGTGTACACGTGGTCCAATGACTATCAAGATCTAGAATCCCAGCGGGCTTTTCTTTACTGTCCTCTGATATGTGGTGTTTAGCAATGATTTCTGTGAGAGCTTCATGTGTTTGTCTTGATTCATTGGCACTACTTGCTTTGATTTCTAAGGCATTTAAAGAGTCTCGAAACTTTATTAATTTTTTTACTTCTTCGGATGGTTTATTATTTCCCCCACTCATTTTTGCTATTCGATTATTCAGTACTTCTTGTTGCATTTTCAAAAGTGTGATCGCATGTAATCCATCCTTATGCGTATTTACATTTAAACCTTCTAGCTGTGACAATAAGTGAGGATAATCTTTTTCAATAGAGTGTCCTGTGGGATCTATTTCTTTAATTGCGCGCAATATTGGTTCTTTATTATTATCAAACTCTTGGACCTGCCTATTGAGTTTTTTTTGAGAAGTTGTATTTTTCTCATCGTCCTTATTAACCCCGTCAAGTCTAACTTCTTCTTGATCAATTAAAAAGTTTGGAATCCTAGCACTCATCTCGGATAAGCCACTAGAGAGTTCTCTCATAGCAACAAATACATCATGCTCTTTACTCGTCGATTTTGAATTTCCCCGCAGTGTTTTACAAACCTTAACAACACTTTTTTTGATTTTTTCTTGACCTAAATCTTGAGGATCTTCAGAAAATTTTGCTTCTAGAGCTGCTGAATTTTTATCTTCTTCGCGTTGATCTTTTGCTTCTCTTTTACGTATAATCGTTATTTCATCAGCTCTATGCTCCTCGTCTTTATGAATTTTCTTCACGAGTTTTTTTGTATCGTCCAATACTTTCGATTCTTGTTTCGGTGTTTTACTATCTAATAGATTAACGCTTTCATTGGCTTCATTTGATTTTACCATCGCATTGAAAGCTTCTTGAGTGACAGCTTGATTCAACAATGTACAAACAAAATCAGCTTTAGAAGCGACCACTTGCATATGTCCAGTTGTCAAGCTCTGAGCCCCCTGTTTTGAGGCACCCTTGAGGGCACGATTAGAAATTCGTAAAGTCTCCCGCTTAAGGTCAACCTCAGATTTAAGAACGCTTCCCTTAGCCAGCATGTCACAATATTGAATTTTTAGTGCGAGTTTTTGCAAAACATTTGTGGCAATTTGATTGTCAGTGGTATTCGCTTCATTAACGGCATGAAATGCCAATTCAAAATTTTTTTGATCAACAATTAATTCTTTCAATAAGGCAATTCTTCTATCTGGAGGGATGTTTTCACTGAGTAATTCGCCATACTTCACCATTGAGACATCAAGAATTTTCGCCAATTCCTCAAAAGTCCCATACTCTTTAGGCAGAATAAAATCGCCCCTTTCTTGAGTCATAAAAGCCCCCACTTATATATGCTATTATAGCAAATTATTGTAAATTTTTCCTCTATTAAGGGAGATTGGTTTCAGCTGAAGAACTAGAAAGCTTGCGAATCATAATCATAATCGTGATAATGCCCCGGATAGACAAATTCGGTGGAAATAGGATGAGCAATATCACTTCTTTTACATTAAATGATGTGGAAATTCTTGATGAAGAAAACACCTATAACGGTTTTTTTCAGATAAAACGCATGAGCCTCAAGCATAAGCTTTTTGCTGGTGGTTGGAGCGAAACAATCCAACGGGAATTATTTTATCGA
>CAYUMZ010000113.1:0-6495 GCA_964446105.1 uncultured Gammaproteobacteria bacterium
AAGGTCCGAATTGAAGGGGTCATTTTGGTTTATCAACCATATATCCTACGCCTCTAATGGTGCGAATGAGATGACCGCCAAATTTTTTTCGTAAATTATGGATATGCACTTCTAATGCATTACTGTCAATTTCATCACCCCAACCATAGAGCGAAGATGTCAAATGTTCACGAGATAAAACACGACCCGCATTTTCTATCAATTTTAGTAGTAACACAAATTCACGACGAGAAAGTTTTATGTCTTGATCATTAAGTGTCACCGTGTGGCCCGCAGGATCTATAGTGATATTTTCGTGTAGAATTTTAGGTGCTGCACGAGAGGTTGTTCGACGTTGTAATGCTCGCATACGTGCGCATAATTCATCGAGGTCAAATGGCTTAACAATATAATCATCTGCGCCAGCGTCAAGGCCTTTAACTCGATCTTCAATTGTTTCGCGTGCTGTTAACACAACGACAGGGGTTGCAATATTTTTTGATCGAACGGCTTTGAGAACTTCAAGACCTGATTTACGAGGTAAACCGATATCTAAAACGACAATATCAAAAGTTTCACCTTCCGATAATATTGCTTGCTGGGCGGACTGCCCATCTTTGACCCAATCGACTGTGTAGCCGTATTGTGTTAAGCCATTTCGTACGACCTCACCTAACATTTCATCATCTTCAACCAATAATACACGCATGTTTTATCCTATTGTTTAGAACACAATAATAGTATATCGCTCATGTCGAAATCTGGCTACATCAATAATTGCCACTAATTAGCAATATAGATAAAATAACTACATCAAACAGCTAAATGTCTGTGCTGGAAGTGATTAGGGCGTGAAAAGTGTCTTATTCTGAGCTATGCTTATATTGGAGAGAGTGTGTCAGTCAACGGTAACATTGCATAAGAGAAATTACCAACCGAAGTACTGATACAATGGGGAATATATTTATTGATGAAGGAATTACGATGACAGCTGAGAGTGCGCGAAATCGCCAAAATATTATTGATGCAGTAATTAAAGCCGCAAAGAAGCAATTTCCTGCTAAGAAGTTGGCACTATTAACGACGTTTGTTCAACAATTTTTTTCTAATGTTCCTCTCGAAGATCTTGAAGCACGACCGATTGAAACACTTTATAGTATCGTTATTTCTCAGTGGAATACGATTTATGAGCGAAAAGTAGACGAGTGTAAAGTAAGAGTATTCAACCCGGCTGAAAAAACCGATGGCTGGGCTTCGAACTTTACAGTCATTCAAATTAATCAGTTGGATATGCCTTTTCTTGTCGATTCATTGCGAATGGAATTGATACGATTAGGTTATAATACGAATCTCATTATTCAACTTGGTGGTATACAAATTCGTCGTAATGCAAATCATCAAATTGTTGAATTATTACCGTTCGAAACTAAAGGCGAAGAAGTTCATTTCGAAGCGACTATTTATATTGAAATTGAAAAAGAGCATGAGCTTGAAAAATTGCAGTTCATCGAAGAGAATCTACGTCGAATTCTCAACGATGTCACCGTTGCTGTTCAAGACTGGGAAGCAATGCGTACACGCTTATATGACGCAATTGCCGAGCTCGATAAAGAAGAAATCCCTCTTGATCATGAAGAAATTGATGAAGCTAAAGCCTTTTTGCATTGGCTCGTAAATGATCATTTTACTATGTTAGGTTATCGCGATTACAGTTTAACTGTACGTGGAAAAGAAACCTACCTCGAAATTGTTCCAAATTCAGGGCTCGGTGTTCTAAGAGATGAAAGCAAGAGCAAAAAAAGTCGAAAATTATCGGAATTACCGACAGCCGCTCGGGAGCAGGCATTATCGAAAGATATTTTAATTATTTCTAAAACTAATACGCGTTCAACGATACATCGTCCAGTTCATACGGACTATGTCGGGGTTAAACGTTTTAATAATAAGGGCGAAATTATTGGTGAAAGACGTTTCATTGGTCTGTATACTAAAGATGCCTATCACGATAATCCACAGGATATTCCATTGCTTCGCAGAAAAGTCGCTTTAATCCTTAAAAAATCGGGGGTTTTGCATCTTGGACACGCAGCTAAAGATATGATGAATATTTTAGAAACCTTCCCTCGCGACGATTTATTTCAAGGTTCTATTGACGATCTTAGTGAGATCGCCTTAGGCATTTCACAATTACAAGAACGCAGACGCGTGCGACTATTTTTACGTAAAGACGCGTATAATCGTTATGTTTCTTGTTTGGTTTATATGCCAAAAGAGAAATTTAACACAATCCTGATTGGCAGAATGCAAGATGTATTGATGGAACAATTGGAAGGTACCGAAATTAGTTATTCGACTTTCTTCCCCGAATCTATTTTGACACGATTGCATTTTGTTGTGCGTATAGATCCTAAAAAACAATTGAAAATTGATACTAAGATAATCGAGGATAAATTAGTCCAAGTGGCTCAATCTTGGTATGACAAAGTTAAATTAAGAATGATTGAGAAATTCGGTCTTGATGATGGCGATAAATTATTTCATCTTTATAGTCACGCATTTCCGGCAGGCTATCGTGAAGCATTCAAAGCGAGTTCAGTGTTGTATGATATCAGCCATATCGAACAATTACGGCAAAATGCTGATTTAGCAATGACTTTCTATCGTCCAAAAAATGCAGATCCCGGCGTTTTTCGACTTAAAACTTTTAGATATGATGAAAATATTCCTTTGTCAGATGTCATTCCGATGCTAGAAAATATGGGATTGCGAGTATTGAGTGAGCAACCGTATCAACTTCAAGTTGAAAATCGATCTGTATGGCTCAATGATTTCCAAATGTACTATCCAGAAACGCACCCTATTGATGTTGATAAAGTAAAAGATCGTTTTCAAGAAGCATTTTATGTTGCCTGGAAAGGCTTAACAGGGAATGATAGTTTTAATCGATTAATATTAGCAGCTGAATTAACGTGGCGTGATGTTAGAGTTCTCCGAGGGTATGCAAAGTATTTACACCAAGCTCGTTTTCATTTTAGTCAGCATTATATTGAACAGGCTTTTACAAATAATCCTGGCATCGCAAGATTAATTATCGAATTTTTTCACGAACATTTCGATCCCGATTTAGAAAAAGGGCGAGCAAGTCGACTGATTCAGCTAGAAAAAACTATTTCTCATGCATTGGATCACGTCACCAGCTTGGATGAGGAACGGATATTTAGCCGTTATGTTGCTTTGATCAAAGCTACATTACGTACAAATTTTTATCAACTTACTGCTGATGGAAAACATAAAGAATATTTATCCTTTAAACTCGATCCTAAAAAAATACCCGATCTACCTCAGCCTTTGCCAATGTTTGAAACCTTTGTTTATTCCACTCGTTTTGAAGGCGTACATTTAAGAGGTTCGAAAGTAGCTCGCGGTGGTATTCGATGGTCAGACAGACGAGAAGATTACCGTACTGAAGTTTTAGGTTTAATGAAAGCGCAGTCTGTCAAGAATGCTATTATTGTTCCATACGGTGCCAAAGGCGGTTTTTATCCAAAAACCTTACCTGCAGATGCATCGCGTGAAGAAATTATGCGAGAAGGAATACTTTGTTATCAGAATTTCATTCGCGGATTACTGGATTTAGTGGATAATATAGATAATGAAAAAATAATAACGCCTCCTAACACAATTCGTTATGACGAAGAAGATCCATATCTTGTTGTCGCTGCCGATAAAGGAACAGCAACTTTTTCCGATATTGCTAATTCAATTTCTGCTGAGTATGGTTTTTGGTTGGGTGATGCTTTTGCATCGGGTGGTTCAGCGGGATACGATCATAAAAAAATGGGTATTACTGCAAGAGGTGCCTGGGAATCAGTTAAAAATCACTTCCAGGAGTTGGGCGTTGATACGCAAAAAGAAGACTTTACCTGTGTAGGTATTGGTGATATGTCGGGAGATGTTTTTGGTAATGGATTGCTACAATCTGAGCACATTAAATTGATTGGTGCGTTTAATCATATGCATATCTTCCTTGATCCAGATCCCGATCCTGCGAAGAGCTTTAAAGAGCGAGAGCGATTATTCAATTTACCTCGTTCACAATGGTCTGACTATAATAGCGAATTGATATCTGAAGGTGGTGGTGTTTTTGTACGTAGTGCAAAAGCAATTAAATTATCTTCTCAAGTTCAGAAATTACTGGATACCGATAATGACACTGTTGAGCCTAATGAATTGATTCGAATGCTATTAAAATCAAAATACGATTTACTTTGGAATGGTGGTATTGGAACCTATGTAAAAGCGAGCTCAGAAACTGATTTGCAAGTTGGCGATCGTACCAATGATGCACTGAGAATTAATGGTAACGAATTACGTTGTAAAGTTGTTGCTGAAGGTGGAAATCTTGGGTTTACTCAATTAGCTCGAATTGAATACGAGTTAACAGGTGGACGAATAAATACGGATTTCATTGATAATTCTGGTGGTGTTGATTGTTCTGACCACGAAGTGAATATTAAAATTCTTTTAGATCGCATTGTTGCATCAGGCAAGCTTACACTTGAACAACGAAATAAAATATTGTCTGGTATGACAGATGAAGTGGCGAAAATTGTATTATTTGACAATTATTCCCAAGCTCGTGCCATAACAATGGCAGTGAAACAGTCTTCAGAATATTTAGAACTCTATAGACAATATATGGATTTTTACGAACAAAGTGGTCGTTTACCTCGCGCGCTTGAATTCTTACCGGATAATAAAATGTTGGCAGATAGGAAAGCTGAAGGTATCGCTCTGACTCGACCTGAAATTGCTGTATTGATGGCATACAGTAAAATTATTCTGAAAGAGCAAATCTTAGCTTCGGAATTAACCAAAGAACCGATTCTATTACCCTATTTGGCTTCTGCATTTCCTAAAACGTTGTCTACGAAATATCTAGATGAAATGCGCCATCACCGATTGTTCCGCGAGATTATTGCCACACAATTGAGTAATGATTTGGTGACAAGCTTAGGTATTACGTTTACGTTTCAAATGCAAGATGAAACGGGAGGCTCTGCTGAAAGCGTCGTTCGAGCGTATGTGACTGCAAAAGAAATATTTGGATTAGTAGATTATGCAGAAGCGATTCAATCACTGGAAAATAAAGTCAGTGCTGATGTGTTATATTGGATGGCCCTGGATATTACACAATTAATTCGTCGTGCAACGCGATGGTTTTTAAGAAATCGGCACGGTCATTATAATATTCAAGAGACTGTTAATCAGTTTAAGAAACCACTGCAAAAACTCTCTGAAGCATTGCCAACTTTAAGAATGGGCAAATCAAAACAAACATTCCAAGAAAAACTCCAGCAGTTAACTAATTCTGGTGTGCCGAAAAACATTGCTAGTATGTTTGCCTCAACGATGGACATTTTATCTGTATTGAATATCGTTGATGCATCATCCGGTAGTAAGGTAGATATAGTAACAGCGGCAAGTACCCATTATATGCTCATTGAGCATCTTGATTTGCGTTGGTTCCGTGAACAAATTAATTCGTACCCGATTACTAACCATTGGGGCGTTTTAGCACGTGCTGCCTATAAAGCCGATTTGGATTCATTACAGCGAGCTATTTTAGCGAGTGCTATTTCAACGTATTCTAAGGGATTAAATCTACAACAGCATGTTAAGTTGTGGTTAGAAAACAAATCTGAGCATGTGAATCGTTGGGAAGCCATGGTCACAGATTTGCGTAATAGTTCAGTGTATGAATTTTCGATGCTCACTGTGGCTATGCGAGAATTGGTAGAATTAGCTCGTTCGAATGATAATGGTGGTGAAAAGGGTAGTTAGCAGGGAGGGGCATTCAATGAATAAAACTCAGTTAACGAATGAATTTAAATTTCAATCTCATTTCAAAGAAATCGATGGGTCAAAGATTCACTATATCGACGAGGGGAGTGGAGAACCAATACTTTTTTTACACGGTATGCCAACGTGGAGTTATTTGTGGCGTAATATGATTCCTGTTATTGCTCGTAAATACCGTTGTATCGCACCTGATTTAGTGGGCATGGGCTTGTCGGATAAGCCTGATATACAATATACCGTCTTTGATCACATTCATTATATCACTAAATTTATTGATTCTTTCGGTTTCGATAAATTGACAATCGTCATGCATGGCTGGGGATCTGTTATTGGTTTTCACTATGCGATGCACCATGAAGGGCTAATTAAAAGCCTTGCTTTCTTGGAAGCCCATATTAGGCCCGTCACACATTGGGATTCGCTTTCCTTGCCCGTACAACAATTCTTGTCACTAATACGTGATGAAGTACACGGCAAATTGGAAGTTCTTGAAAACAATTATTTGATTGAAGTCATACTGCCTTCTGGGGTTATTCAACCGCTAAGTGAAGAGGCTATGGCTCAATATCGTAAGCCATACCCTACGGTTTCTTCTCGAAAGCCTCTTTGGCAATATATTCACGAATTTCCAAAAGGAAATGGTGAGCCTGCCGA
>CAYUMZ010000114.1:0-6490 GCA_964446105.1 uncultured Gammaproteobacteria bacterium
TCACCGGCCTGTTAATTCTCACGTATTTTTGCGTGATTTCGGGTTGGATTCTACATTATATTTTTCTTGCCGCACGCAACAAATTTGAGAATATTTCAATCGAAGGTGCAAACCTAGCTTTTTCACAACTTCTCAACGCGCCCATAAACATGGCTTTTTGGGACACATTATTTATCATTGCAATGGTCTGCACCATTAGTCTACACATCCAAAAACGCTTAGAGAAAGTTATTATTTTTGCTTTGCTTGCCATGTTAACATTAATCATTACATTAATTTTTTATGCCTTTGAAACATCAAGTTTTGCTCACGGACTTAATTTTTTATTTCAGCCTGATTTCAGTAAATTAACCGCACGTAGTTTTTTAATTGCACTGGGGCAAGCTTTTTTCAGTTTAGGCATCGGCACTGGCATCATGCTAACGTATGGGACGTATGTCACTAAAGAAACGTCAATTTTAAAATCCTGTACTATTATCGCAATGAGCGATTGTGTGATCGCTCTACTCGCAGGCATGACAATATTTCCCCTCGTTTTTGCTAACCATCTTTCACCCAATCAAGGATTTAGTTTAATCTTTCAAACCTTACCGGTAGCATTTGGTCATATGCCTTTTGGCCGTTTATTTGGCACACTTTTCTTTATCATGCTGGAAATAACAACTTTTATCTCTGCAATTGCACTGCTCATGCCAACTGTTATTTTTTGTCGTGAAGCAATAGTATGGAGACGCACAAAATCAGCCATTGTATCCGGTATTTTAGTATGGTTTGTGAGTATGGGCGTCATTGTCTCATTCAATATTGCAAAAAATTTCAAGTTAATGGGTTTGAATTTCTTTGAATTCCTCGATTTTCTTACGAGCGATATCATGCTACCAATTGGTGGATTCCTGGTCGCACTCATGACAGGTTGGATCATGTTTAAAAAAGATACTTCGGATGAATTACAAGTGAACCCAAGAGGGCTCGCATTTAGAAGTTGGCGTTTAGCCATTCGATACGTGGCGCCTATTGCTATCGTATTAATTTTCTGCCACTTGGTCGGTGTTTTTTAATCTAGACATTAACAATAATTTGCATCACAACGATTACTAGAGAAAATAACACAATGACTACCATTCCCAATTTACCACCCGGCGCCAAATACAACGTAGGAAGCCCCCGATTCCTACCAGCCCAAGCCATGGCAGCTGGCAATAAACCATGGAGTATCGCTACAAATACACCCGCATAACTCAGAGCGAGAATAAATCCCTTCGGAAAAAACAGAGCATAGGTCAATGGGGGAATAAAAGTTAATAGCGTACCGAAAACTTTACCGAGAGCCGTCCTCGGTATTTTAAAACCATCTGCTAGAAAATCAAAAAGTGCCAATGAAATTCCAATAAACGAAGTAGAGATTGCAAAGAAAATAAAAAATTCGATAATCATCACCAAAGAAGTTTTGTGTGATAACACGGCTAAAGTAGAGGCAATTTTAGTAGCGGGTTGTCCGCTGTGTTGAATAGTTTCCAAACTCATTGTTCCGCTAGCAGGAATGGTTCCAAACACCACAAGGTCCCAAAATATATAAACAACTAAAGTAATTAAACTACCTAAGATTATGATTCTTACAAGGTTACTAACGTTGCCTGATAAATATAATCGCATACTCGGAATCACAACATGATATCCAAATGCCGTGCTCAATATAGGAAAGGCGTACAATAATGACAAAGGCTTACCTGGCAATAAATAAGATGTATTGATCTGGGGGAGTGTAAATAAAACCATTAATAAATACGTTGCCACTAAACCAAGAAATAATATTCTATTTAAACCATCCACCGTACGCGCACCAAAATAGATGGCAATTCCAGCCACCACCATCCAAGGTATAGGTTTAATCCACGTTTCTAAATCAGCATGTGCTAGCGAAGAATAAGCACTTTCAACTAAATCACCACCAGCCGATAAATAAGCCGCCATGAGTGAATATAATAATAATAAGTAAGTAAACCAGGCGACAATTTCACCCGAACGTCCGAGCGTTAATTTTGCCATTGATATAAAATTGGACTCAGCAGGTAAATAAAGATTCACTTCCAGTACATATAAACCTGTCAAAGCCATTGCTGACCAAAAAATAACCAGTGCAACGCATGAACCCAAAAAGCCACCACCGGCCATTGCTACAGGAAGCGCTAGCATTCCAGCACCAATACACGTGCCAGCAATAATTAATGTACCACCGAGTGTTTTATTAATCACAGCAAAATAGTCCTCTTAAAATAAAATCCAAGCTAACACGAATACATGAAATTGGGAACTAATTATGGGGAGAATTTTAGATAAGATTTGAATTATTAATTATAAAAAATTTTGAAATTTATCAGGACCCAACCCTCGCTGAAAACCAGCGAGAGTTGTTCCAGATCGACTATTCGCCAGAAGCAGGAGCTGTGCTCTCGTCAGATTTTTGTTGATCTGCGTTAGCGTCAGCAGGTTTGCTTTCTTGAGAATCTTTGCTGGCATCTTTGCTAGCGTCTTTGTTTTCACCTTCTTTAGAACCTTCAGCTTTAGCAGAAGCTTTCTTCGCTTTAGCATGATGTTTTTTGTGCTTAGCATGTTTCTTAGCTTTTGGCTTAGCTGCAGCTTTTTCTTCTGCAGGTTTAGCAGCTTCAGGAGCAGCTTCTTTTTCAGCCTTAACCTGGTGATGCACTGCACCATGATGATGGATAGCATGATGATGCTCGACTTCAGCGTTCACCGCAGGAGCTTCGTTCACACCTTCATTGGTAGGAACTTCGCTACAACCCGCAACTAATAAGCCTGCTGACAGCAGTAAAACATAAGATAGTGACTTTTTCATAGAAAATCTCCGTTAAATTAAAATTAACTCCGTTGAATAAACAACTCAGTCGCTTAATAACCAAAACCGCAAAAATTGCGATAGAAAGCATACCTACTTCCAATTCAGTTTACAATATGTTTCCTTAACAAAAAACGTCGAAATTAATCCTAACGCCAAACAGATCGGTAAAGCCAAAACCGCATATCGATAATCTTCAACTGAATAAACTGGCACCCCTCCAACATTCGTCCCATCCCACTGTAAATCGAGAAACCACCCGATTAAAGGTTGAAAAGCTGCTGCGATGATAATAGAGGCCATATTCGCAAAGGCTAGCGAGGTACCCGAGACTCTTCGTTCGTTAATTTCACCCGCTAAGGCATAAGATACACCGACACCGGTATTCGCAAGACCATATAAAAACATCAGTAGAAACAACATTGGCAATGAAAGATTCGGCCAATACAATGCCGCAGTCATCGTAATTAAACTAAAAAATGCTGACCCATACATAACTGGTTTACGTCTTTCTATTCGATCAGATAATAATCCGACTAAAGGTCCACCTAAAGCCCAACCTAAAAAAATACAGCTAACTGCTTCTGCCGCATGAATTTTATCAAATCCATTATTATGCTGAATGTAAGTCGTGCCCCAAAATTCTGCAAATGCACCAGTAGGCGCATAAATTAATCCGACATAAATTCCATTAAACCAACTTTGAGGATTTTTAAGTACACGAGTGAACGCTTGCCAAAAAGAAAGATGCGTTTTTTCTTCTGAAGAATGATCTGGATGATGAGGAATCGCATTATCTCTTACAACCAAACCGATTAATAAAGCGATAAAAATTAAAAATCCACCAATTAACCACATCGTTTTACGCCAACCCAATCCAACAACCAACACTGAAAGAGGCCCCGCACCGATCGCAGCACCGAGCATACCTAACGCTTGAGTAAATCCTGCGAGTAATCCAAAACGCGTTGGACTAAACCACATTGTGGCCAATTTTAAAGCGCCTACAAAGGCAAAAGATGCGCCGAATCCCATTAAAAAACGACCCAGTTGTGCAACGAAAAGTCCTGGCGATGCTGCAAATGTGATACACCCTATTCCTGTCACCGCCGCCATTACACACAATAATTTTCTTGAACTATAACGATCAACTAACATCCCTACAGGCATTTGCATAATAATATACGGCCAAAGAAACATGCTCGATAATGCACCTAACATCAGCGCACTTACATGAAATTCTTGAGACAATTCTGGAACTACAACTCCCGGAGCGACTCGACCGAGATATTCTGAAAAGAAAAATGCTGCACCTAATCCCCAAATTAACCAGGGATAAAACCAATGCTGAGCTTTTGTTTGCTCTACGAATGTACTCTCTGTCATTTCTATTCCTCTCATCTCACCACCAGCGTGTCAACGTTAAATTTGAAACCTTCTACCTGAAACTAAATAACCACCCAAAGCCCCAAATACAACTACAGGCATTACCGCCGCTAAAACTGGTGGAACTTGATACACCAAACTCATTGGCCCTAAAAATTGATTTAACATATAAAAAACAAAGCCTACCGTAATTCCCGCAACAACGCGCACTCCCATCGTCACACTTCGCAACGGCCCATCAACAATTGGAACCGCTAAAATAATCATCACTAATGTTGCAAATGGCAACATTAATCGCCGCCAGAAAGCAAATTCGAAGGGACCCGCATCTTGTCCACTGATTTTACGAAACTGAACATTATTATAAAGCTGTGGCAATGATTGTTGCGACGGTTCCGTATCAATTAACCCCATCATGCGTGGATCTAATTTTAAATCCCATACTTGTTGATCATAAAATTCTCGATCCACTCTCTCAGGTTGAAATCGACTTTGCTGTACGTGATGAAATTGCCAACGACCGTCTTGAAATTTACCCCGTTCAGCAAAGCTCGCAATACGCAACTCATGATGTTGATCAAAAAAATAGCGTGTTACACCAAACCATTGATCTCCACTTTCGATTCTTTTGATATGTAGAAAATTCATTCCGTCTCTCACCCACGTTCCATGATCTGTCTTTAATGTGTTTCCTCGACTTAATGCATGAGATTTAATCGTGGTCGCAACATCACACGCATATGGCGCTAATGTTTCACCAGGAAGAATAATAATGACAATCAATAACATTGCTGAAAACAAAACTGAACGTGTAATTTGCCACATTGATAATCCTGCTGAATGCAAAATAATTAATTCATTGCGCGAGGCCAACCGACCCAGTCCGATAATGCTGCCAATTAATGCTGCGATAGGAAATAATTGATAGACTTTTGACAACATCATTAATGGAACAACCATACCCACTAAATAAATTGTATAATCACCCTTCCCAACATCTTTTAATTGTTGTGCAAGCTCAATGAAACTTTCCACCGTTAATAAAATTAAAAGTACCATTAAGATAGAGAGAATGACGTTTTTTCCAATATATCGGCGATAAATGCTCATCTCATCAACCTCATTCGCCAATATTTAAGTTGACCAACATAATGTAAGAATAAACCTACGCCTAATAATAATATAATTCCATGCACCCACCACAATCCCATTCTCGTAGAAATTACACCGTGCTCTACCCACGATCGACTTACAAATAATAAATCGATATAAACTATATAAATAATAATGCCAGGAAATAATTGAGCAAAACGACCTTGACGTGGATTGACTCGACTTAAAGGTACGGCTATTAATGTCAGTAATAATACCGATAAAGGCATGGAAAAACGCCATTGAAGCTGCGCAGCAGCTAGACGATTAGAATGTCGTTCTCGCCATAATTCTGCTGTTGATAAATAATCCTCATCACGTTTCACTTTAATTTTTGGCGAAGGAAGTCTGACACCATAATGATCAAATGCCACTAATTGAAACGCTTGCTCGCCAGGATTTCCCTGATAACGATAGCCCTTTTGAAATTCCACAAATTCCTGATGAGTTGCCGGATCTCTCACCTGCTTTGCACTTTGAGCAGCCATCACGCCCCAAGTTGTGAAATGATTTTTTACTGGCATTTCTGCAGCAAAAACATTTTCCAACTGATCACGATGTCGTGACATTTTTTCAGCATAGACGACATATCGTCCTGCAATGAATTGAAATCGACCAGAAGTCATTTTTTGTAAAGGCGATGCAGCCACAGCTTCTGCTAAAATATGTTCACGATAATACGTCATTTGAGGTTCGACCCACATCATCAACACACCAACTACTATTGTTGTAATACCCGCACCAATTAAAGTTGCACAGAGTAATTGCGTTCGACTAAATCCTGCACAAAAAAAAGCGGTCATTTCGTTCGTAGAATATAAACGACCGTAACTAATTAAGATCGCCAAAAAAAATCCAAGGGGTAACATAAATCCGGCAAGCAGTGGTATTTGGATAGACATCATTTGCATGACCGATTTTGCCGTCATGCGCCCCATCGCCGCATCACCTAAATAGCGAACAAATTGATTGCAGATTAAAATAGCTAATAAAATAGCAGTAATTACCAACATCGTGTTGATAATTTCACGATTTAGATAGCGAATGATGACTTTGGACACATTTTCTCTCTGAATTCATCTTGCAGGCACCAATATA
>CAYUMZ010000115.1:0-6419 GCA_964446105.1 uncultured Gammaproteobacteria bacterium
ATTTATCTTTATATGTACATTCGCCTACCTGATGTCAAAACCCTGAAAAACGCACAATTTGAAGTCCCATTACGCATTTATTCTTCTGATGGCAAGCTGATCGGCGAATTCGGAGAGCAGCACCGCAAACCCATCACCATAGACCAAGTCCCAAAACCGCTTGTTTGGGCAATTTTGGCAACGGAAGATCAACGGTACTTTGAGCATCCAGGCGTCGATTTGATCGGCTTGGTGCGCGCAGCGATTGCGGTGGTTTCGAGCGGACATAAATCCCAAGGCGCCAGCACAATCACCATGCAAGTTGCTCGTAATTTCTTCCTGACCAGCGAAAAAACGTACGCTCGTAAAATTAATGAAATCCTGCTTGCCATCAAGATCGAAACCTCTTACAGCAAGCAAAAAATCTTAGAGCTGTACTTAAACAAAGTGTATATGGGCCACCGAGCTTACGGCGTCGCTGCTGCTGCCGAGCTTTATTATGGCAAACCTTTAGATCAATTAACGCTTGCACAGCTCGCCATGATCGCGGGCCTTCCTCAAGCCCCCTCTCGAGATAATCCGATTAGTAATCCTAAAGCCGCACGTGATCGTCGAAATCACGTTTTGCAACGTATGCTCGAAAATGGCCATGTGAGCAAAGCGGATTACAAAAAAGCCATCGCCGAACCCATGACCGCCGCGTATCATGATCACGACCAAGCCATTTCCTTGGCCGCACCCTATGTTGCTGAAATGGTCCGCGCTACTGTGGTGGATGTTTATGGTAAAGAAGCTTACGGTTCGGGCTTAAAAGTGTACACCACGATCAATTCCAAAATGCAACAAGCTGCCAATGAAGCCATGTATAACGGCTTAATGGGGTATGAACGCCGTCATGGTTACAACGGTGCGCTCGAAAACTGGGGACCCCACAAAGGGAAAAACTGGGATAAATGGCTTGATCAACTTGAAGATCTCGAAGGATATCAAGATTTGGTACCCTCCGTGATTACTGAGGTCGCCTCACAAAGCGCCACAGCACTGCTCGCCACGGGCGATCTCGTCACTATTCCTTGGCAAGGACTTTCTTGGGCACGGCCCAACATAGACGATCAATACGTAGGCAAACTACCCGACGCAGCCTATGAAGTTGTAAAACCGGGCGATGTGGTTTACATCCGTCATACAGGCAAATTCTGGGAGCTCACACAGTTACCCGAAGTTGAAGGAGCACTGGTCGCGATGAACCCTAAAAATGGCGCTATTCTGTCTCTAGTCGGTGGATTTTCACATCACCGAAGCAATTTTAATCGGGCCACTCAAGCCGAACGCCAGCCAGGATCAAGCTTCAAACCTTTCGTCTACTCTGCTGCCCTTGCCCATGGATACACACTCGCTTCTATCATTAACGATGCACCCATTGTATTCCAAGACAAAAACAGCGAAGACGAGCTCTGGCGTCCTCAAAACGACAATCAAAAATTTTACGGCCCCATGCGATTACGCGCCGCATTAACCAAATCACGAAATCTTGTTTCAATTCGATTACTTAATGCGATGGGCTTGAAATATGCCATCAATTATCTGCACCGTTTTGGGTACACAGACGCCCAATTACCACGCTCACTGGCCCTTGCCTTGGGCGCAGGCTCGGTAACACCTCTGCAACTGGCATCTGGCTATTCCACATTTGCCAACGGGGGTTATCGCATTAAACCGTATTTTATTGATCACATCGAACGTGAGAATGGCGAACTCATTTATCGTGAAAACCCTGTCACCGTTTGCGAGGACTGCATCAGCGACGAAGACACAGAAACTGCTGATAAAAGCGACAACAACACCGGTCCACTCCCAGCCCCGAGAGTTATTACACCTCAAAATGCGTACTTAATCACTAGTGTACTCCAAGATGTCATCACCCAGGGGACCGCTCGACGTGCCGTTGCATTAAATCGAAGTGATATCGCCGGTAAAACAGGAACCACTAACGACCAATTCGACGCTTGGTTTGCAGGCTTTAATCAAAATGTGGTAGCCACCGTTTGGGTGGGCTACGACCAACCCCGTTCCCTCTATGAATTTGGTGCTCAGCTCGCTCTGCCTATTTGGATGGATTTCATGCAAGAGGCATTAGCCGGCACACCCGAGCTTAAATGGGATCAACCTCCTGGAATCACTACAGTTCGTATAGATCCCAAAACAGGACTTCTCGCCTATCCTGGCCAGCCTAATGCTATCTTCGAAAAATTCCTCGAAGAAAACGCCCCAACTGAACAAGCCAGCATCTCACAAGCCACGAAAACCGCCTCTGAAACGAGCACCGAGCAAGAGTCTGAACACTTGTTTTAATGTTTAGGTTGATTCACCTCTTCTCAAATAGAGCCGATTTAAGCTGGCCTTATTTTTGCCCAAACCGGACCGACAAACACAAATCCTCAGGTTAGTCTATAATTTCTATGAGGGACTGCAATTGAGGCAAATATGCGGGATTCAACAGTAAACACTATGGTCACAGGGGGTCTTGCTGATCGGACGGCATTTAATGACCAGCTCAGCAACCTATTTTTAGCCTTTAAGGAAGGTAAGGATGTAAACCCTATCATCCTACTTGAAGCAATTAATGCGCAATTATCACAAAATCCAGGTATTGATGGTGTACAAGATTTAACTCTCACCTTAGCCACCAGATCGCTCGATGACCCCACATCAGTATTTGAAATCGCTAAAAACAAGCTTGGAAAAAAACCCACAAAAAACACCCGGCTTGAATTAGAACATATGAAATTCGAAGTACTTGCAGCCATGCTAAATTACGTTGTGACCAATCCCATCTCCGAAAAAAGCCAAAAACTTGTCGAAGCACTCTACACGCATGGCTCCAAGCAAGATCGAGCTGTATTAACCTCAATTGGAAAAAGACCTGGTATTTGGTTTGCTAGCACATGGGAATCCTTTGCAGACGTTTTAGGCCGTTCATCAGCCCCAACAGCAACACAAATCGTTCTAGAAAAACAAAATAAACAAAAAGAAATGAGCATGCGTCTTGCTGGCACACCTAAAGAAAGCCATTCTGTTCGAGTTGCGCTTGAACCACTGATCAATCGACATGGTTACAGCCTTTCTTTAAATTCTGCGGGAGAAAATCCAGAAAAAGGAATTATCTATCTCGAAAAAGCAAGCGCCACTTCAGTGAAATATACAGTAGTCGATCCTCAAGGCAACCTCCAGGAAGGTGTAGTAACAATGAAGCAACTCATTGGGGATGGCACAACCTCAGAAAAAATTTCACGCGAACGTCGCATCAATGAAATATTGAGAGGGCAATTAGATCAAAAAACATGCGAAGAAGAACTATTACCCGCCGTTTTGAATGTGGCTATTAATGCCGGCCATGCACATATTAATTTAAGCTTTATCGATACAATTAAAAATGAAAACATTCAAGGTCTCATAAGAGAAGCAGAAAAAATAACAACAGATGATCTTGAAAAAATAAATACCCCTGAATCACAAAAAACGATTAGCCATAAGGATCTTCCTCAAATAGCAGCCGAACTCGAAACTATCGAGGTTTTTATCTTGAGTTTACAGCGTGCTCTAGAATTAAGCGGTAATGATTTATCATCAGATCAAAAAGCCGTTATTTATCGTCAACTTGATAATCTTAAGGCTGCAGTTTTAAACGCTCAAGAAAAAACAGTGGCTTCAATGGTGCAAAGACTGGGATTATTAGACTCAGAAGTCCTTAAAGAACTTGACCCTCTCGATTCAGATAGAGAATATTATTGTGATGAGAGAACTAAAACCCTATTAAAAGCGCACAAAATTACCGACATCTCTGATCAACTCAAACGTCTTCAACATATCAGCACCACTGATATCATAAAATATCTCGTCTATATCGCAAAAGCGGGCGCACCAGAAGAACGGATAGCAATATATAAAAAACTAGCCGATAAAGTCGGCATTTCTCACGATGCATTAAATCAATGGTTAGACAATAAATTAAAAGACTGGGGCGTAAAACTCACCCATGATGAAAAACAAACCCTGCTAGAATTTATTGAGTCTCATAAAGAACTTTTTCAATCGCCAAAAGATAAAGAAAAAAATGAAATGACCATTACAGAGGATGATTTCTTTAAACTATGCTCCATGATGGGAACAATTCAATCTTTCAATAACAAAGCAGCTATGCAAAAAGTCATTAAGGAAGCTGAAAACAATGACGCCTTTAAGACCCGAGAAAATTTTTCAGAATTTTGCGCAATATTTACTCCAACTACCGTAATGGGCGCATCGATATTTAAGCTACTATATCCTTACTTAGGAGAAGACGGCTCTGTCTTTGGGATATGCCAAATGATTAAAAAGATTGAAAATGATCGTGATCGAGTCAATTTATTCACTAAAATAGCTGAAAAGTTTGGAGGGAAAACATTTGCAGACGAATTTGAAACATTGATTGCCATTACAGATAGGGAAAAAGGGTCAAATTATGCAACAATGCCAACATCTTTCTTTGAACGATGTCTAAATGAATCTGATTCATTAGAATCTTACTTACAAAATTTGGAACAAGTCAATGAATCAGTTAAAAATACGAGCTTCTTTTCCATATTAGGCAAAGCTTTAAGTCCTGAAGAAATTGCTCAATTAGTCGGCATAAAACCAAATGAGGGAGACTCTTTAGTCAAACTTGCACAAGATGTCGTAAATCATTTGGGAGAAAACAACTTAATTCTTGCTGGAAAATTTTTAAAAGAAATGCAAAAAAATCAGATGACGGGTTCAGGCGATAAGGATGAATTAAGGAAAGCTGGAGAGAGTGTATTAGCCATTATAGCAGCAGCCAATACCATCATGAAAAACTTACCCCAATACCCTCAAAATGAAGATGATCTACGCAATAACTTCGCGGACCTTTTAGTGGAATTAAGATTTTTTAAACAAGACTACGGAAACAACCCTCTAGCACGAAGTGTACTCCATCATGCACTCAAGCAATGTTGCTCAGATAGAAATCTTGAACATCTTCTCGAAAATACTGAGGCCTATCAAAGACCAGAGCTTCAAATTCTTATTTCAGCCGTAAGAAGATTTGAAAATTATCCACATGAAGAAGTAACTCCTACCAATGAAAATGAAATCAATATAGAGATAGAAGATAAATACTTCGATACTGACGAAGAAAATATTAATCTCGTAAATAGTTCTTTTGATTCTGCAGCAAGTTATCTAAAAGCACAAAAGGAAGCAGAAATGGATGCCAAATTAAAAATGGCAATTAACAAATTAGCTGATGTGGCGACTCATCCTGGTCATCGACCTATTGAAACTCTCAAAGCGTCCCAAGATATTATCAAATTAAGCACTGGCACAAAACGACAGATCTCTAACAAAAATTTCATTATTGCGATACTGTCCTTTTGTGAGGTCTTTCATAAATATCCACCAAGGCAGAGGCTTATAGAGAAATTGAGAGACGAAATTCTAGAATTGACCACTGAAAAAAAATCCGAACACGTTTTGCAAGATACATCATCTCACAGTAACCGACCTGCCCCACCCGATTCACTCCCAACTCCAGGCAAAGAGATAAGCTCATCTGATGGACCAATAACGCCAAAAAAAGATCGACCTACCCCACCAGATACTGTACCTCCTGTCCCTGACAGTGAAAATATAGCCCCAAAAAAACAATAGCCACTCATTGTAATATGAGATATTTAAGTTAGTGAAATAGCCATACCCAAAAATATCAGCAACCCAAACCAATGATTATTCAAAAATGCTTTGAAACATTTTTGTAGATCGCGGGTGACAATTAATTGAGCCTATCGAGACATTAATATAGGGACAAAAGGTGTTCAATATCAGATTCAGATAGCTTAACGATCTGCCAAAAAACAAGCCCAAGGCAATGCCTTGGGCTTGAGGTCCGCGAACTTAGTTATCGCTATCTCCTTTATGTCCATGTTTTTTTTCAACGTCTTTCTTAACAGACTCTTTATGACCATGATTAGGATGTTTCGCCTTTGGATTCAACGAGACATCATTCGCGAGCTTGAAGACAACATAAGCAAAAGCCTTGGATGTCGATTCAAGGACATTGGGATCGTTGTTGTTTAAATTATCGCCCCACAGGAAAGGTCGATCAACGAAACCTCCATCAAAGCTAGGGATGTTACCTTCATAATTAACTAAGTAGCCACCAAAGATATCAACCTCCTCTTGTGTCTTACAGCAGTCTTGACCCGTTAAAATCCCTGTATTAGGGACTCCTGCAAAGGCAAAGGCAAAAGAGTCTGTACCATTGTTGCTAAATTCTACAAAAGGTAGCCCGTTCGAGTTAAAATAGTCTCTAAAATACTGATTACCTAATTCTGAAGCAGGAACCACATTGGGCGGGAAATCAGGAGCATCGGGTGAATTGG
>CAYUMZ010000116.1:0-6393 GCA_964446105.1 uncultured Gammaproteobacteria bacterium
GCATTCATTCCTGAAAGCTTTTCGGCCAACCTAATATTCATTTTAGCCAAAATATCTGGATCATCACATTTCACGAAAAAATTAATGTTAACCCAAAAATCTTGCCCTAAAGATATTTTTTCTGAATCAGTTCTCATTATTTTCACATTATATTCTCTTGATATCTGATTCCCAAGATGCCTTAATGCGCCTAACAGCTCATTCTCAACTTGACTTTCACCTCTCTCTCTTTCAGGTTCTGGCATGCTCTCAATCCTTATTCAACATTACGATTAATAGTATAGCATTAATTATCTTGATTGACTTATCATAGTTTTTACTTTCATAAAAATGAAAATCTTAACTTTTTCGAATTGACACTTACCTTTAATATTAGGTCAGTTTCAACGAAACCCCCATCAACCCTAACATTACCCTTTCTATGCCTACAGTGCTTGTTATTGACATCAGTCATTCCATATTCTAGAATCTAGAATAAGGAATAAGGTGTTCATATGATTATTAAGCCTCAAGACATTGTTGTATTAGCCAAGCTAATTGCTCTGAAGGGTCGTAAAGACTGGTCTCAGAATAGTATCGCGGCCGAGTTATGCTTAAGCCCCTCACAAATAAACAACTCTATAAAACGACTTGTATTTGCTGGGTTGATGACGCCCTACCACCCCCCCGATAAATCAGAACCTATCATTCAAGCGTGCGCTGAGTTCTTCTCTCATGCCATCAAATATATCTTCCCAGCAAGATTAGGTGGCATATCACGTGGGATTCCAACAAGTTATTCAGGGCCTAGTTTAAAAAAGCAAATTGTTGCGGGTAAAGATCCGATTCCAGTTTGGCCTCATGGAAAAGGGGAAGTAAGAGGCGTGACCCTCTTGCCCTTGTATCCATCAGTGCCAGATTCAGTTACGCAATATCCTGACCCATTGTTCTATGATATCTTAACTTTACTTGATGCAATCCGTTCAGGACGCGCAAGAGAAAAACAACTTGCCATTCAACGCCTGTCTGAAATATTGAAATAAAACTGAACTTCGGAGGTCAGATGAAAAGAAATTCCGCTCAACGCAATCTTGAATCACTTAGTATTGTGGCAACACGCCTTGAAGAGTTGCGTGACGAAGTCACTTTCGTTGGTGGCTGCATAACTGGTTTGCTTATCACTGATATAGCCGCACCAGATGTACGTTTTACAAAAGACGTAGACTGCATTATTAACATTATTACACTCTACGACTATCATGGTTTAGAAGACAAGTTACGGCAAAAAGGCTTTAATCAATCACTTCATAATAATGACCCAATATGTCGATGGTATTGTGATGATATTATGCTTGATGTAATGCCAGTTGATCACAATGTCTTAGGGTTCTCGAATCGATGGTACAAAGAGTCACTTTCTCATGCGATTAAGAAAACACTCAATAATGTCATTACCATAAGTATCCTATCTGCACCCTACTTTTTAGCCACAAAATTAGAGGCATTCAAAGATCGTGGAAAAAATGACTATTTGTTAAGTCATGATCTCGAAGATATTATTTCACTCATCGACGGCAGACCAGAAATTGTTGATGACGTAATAGAGTCCTCGAATGAATTAAAGAAATATCTCACAAGCCAATTTTCAAATCTTATGAAAGATGATCACTTCCTACAAGCATTACCAGGACACTTAAATTATTCCAATGAATCTGATGAAAGAAAAAAAATTCTTACGAGTAGAATCAACAAGATGATTAACCAGATAGAAATGTCATTTTGAGTTAATAAGGAGCTTATTAATTTAAGCTCCTTATTAATTAATCTAAAAATTACAAATTATTGAGTTTTTAACTGCAAGTATACTTTTTAAAAAGCTCACTCATCCACTTATGATTTAATGTTGATATCATTCGATTATTTCGAGGCAGTTTGAGTAATTACTCCACAGACCATTCTGCCACCACCACCGCCTAATTTGGCGGGTTGATCGGAATAGTTATCACCGCCTTCATGAATCATGAGAGATCGGTGTCGGATGTCTTCGATATTTTTAATGCGGGGTGCTAAAACAGGTGTATTAGCTTCGCCATTAGCATCGACTATTAAAACAGGTAAATCACCCAAGTGGCCATTATCGCTATAGGGTCCGAAATGTTTGCCTGTTTTCTTAGGATCAAAATGTCCGCCTGCAGCCATACCATTATTGTCGCAGCTATCAACTTCATGTATGTGAAAACCGTGTAATCCGGGAGTTAATCCTTTCAAATGCGGTGTGAATAATAAACCATATTTGATTGGGGTAATTTCAACAGTGCCAGCCGATTTTCCTGTTCCTTTTTCCGCGGTAAAATATACTGGTACTTTAATAACACGATCAGCAAATGAAACAACAGAGAACATCAAACTACAAACAAAAACGAGCCATTGAGTCCGCTTCATGATTAATATCTCCTATTCAATTAGAAAGAGTAGTCAAACGATAAGCATACGTTATCGTCAGCCAAGCACATTTTGTCTAGAGCTCCTGCTGTTGAGCCGGCATTAAAATCTTTAATCGCATTAAACGAATCATTAAGATCGCACCAACTACAGACATAATTGTCGTTAAATAAAATGCTGCTGTAACGTTGTAGGATAATATGATTAATGTCGCAATCACAACACCTAAAGCATTACCTACTAAGGCACACATAACAAAAACACTCGATGCAATTCCGATGTCTTCTTGTTTTACTGTGCTCATCATACCTGTATTTAAGGCTGAAAAAGCCAAGCCCATTCCAGTACCTAACAACACGAGCATACCAATGAGTTGACCCATCATGGGTGTTTCTGGAAGGAGTAAAAAATCATAACAGCCTATGATTAACAACACGAAGCCTACAAAAGCAGGACGATTAATACCCACTTTATCAACAATGACACCACTGAATGCCGATATCAGAGCAAAAATACAAGACAAGGCCATAAATACAAGACTTGAATAATAAGGTGAATAATGCAAGGAATTTTGGAAGAATAATCCTAATGCTACATAACTTGATGAAAAACAGAACTGCTCGACTGCAAAAGCTAAGGTAACTCCACGATATTGTTGATTCAACAGTAGCTGCCGTGGAATCGTTGGGTTTTTATCTTTCTTTTCTTTCACAATAAAAAAGAGTAACAACGCAGCAAAACAACCAAACAAGCTAATATTTTTGTAAGAATAAATTGAAACATTATTTAATTGGTTTATGGCAACCATTAAAATAACGGTTGCTAATCCTAATATTAGCGCATTTGATTGCAGTAAATTTTTATTTTGGTTTTGTTTCTTTGGCTCTTGTTTAGTCGCCAATAGTATGCATGCCATAGCAAGTAACGTAAGAGGAACATTAATATAAAATATCCAACTCCAACCCATTGTTTTCAAAATTAGACCACCAAAACTTGGTCCGCTTGCTGCACCTAAACCAACTCCTAAACTAAATAGTCCAATTGCAGTACCGCGATTTTTCTCATCAAAATTCGAAAATATTAGAGCATATAATGTCGGCACAAAAATAGCTCCCGAGATACCTTGTAAAACTCGTGAGGCAATTAACATCCACGCACTGGTTGATATTCCAGCAAAAACTGAACTCGCCATAAACAAACAAAGGCCCACTACACATACAGAACGTTGACTGAATAAATCAGACCATTTTCCCGCTGGTATTACAATAGCTGCCCAGGCTAAGACATAACCACTTAATATCCACTGAATTGTCTCTAGATTAGAGTGGAGTTCGTTTGAAATTGTGACTAAAGCTAAATTGACGGCTGTATAATCGATATTAATTAACAAGCCCATGATGCTAATACCCAGCACCAACGAGATTTTTTTCATAACATCACTGTGCATGTTCGCCTCCTAAGAAGATGAAATAAACGTTAATTGTGCTGGCCTGAATAGTGAGCGAAAAATCCTCTTATGAAGAATGAGTACTGCAATACTCTGTTCTAAAAAGCTGATTTACACAATTCAAATAACCATCCTGGAAATAAACCTAAAACTAAAACTGCCAAACCATTAATGGATATCGCTATTTGCAGATCATTTGAAATTAAATAGGTATGTTCTGTATCGGGCTCATCAAAGTACATCACTTTAACCACTCGGATATAATAATAAGCACCAACAATCGCAAATAACAACGCCAGTACAGCTAACCACACTAAATCAACTTGAATTAATGCTTTTAAAACACCCACTTTGGCCCAAAACCCCACTAAGGGAGGAACACCAGCCATCGAAAACATCATGATTAACATGATAAAAGCCAACCAGGGATTACGACTATTTAATCCTTTAAAATCAGCGATATTTTCAACTTCATATCCTGCTCGACTCATTAATACCAACAATCCAAACGAGCCTAACGTCATTAATGAATAGGTGATGATATAAAATGTGGAAGCAGCATAACCTTGATTATTGGCAGCAATAACTCCCAAAATCATGTAGCCCATATGAGCTATAGAAGAATATGCCAACATTCTCTTAATATTGGCCTGAACAATCGCAGCAAAATTTCCGAGGGCCATAGAAAGTACAGCAATCGCTATTAAATCTTGTTGCCATTGAATATGCAGTGAGGGCATGGCATCGACTAATAATCGCAACACCAATCCCAAGGCAGCTATTTTAGGCGAACTTGCAATGAACAGGGTGACTGCATTGGGAGCCCCTTCATACACATCTGGCAACCACATATGAAAAGGCACTGCGCCTAATTTAAACGCAATCCCTACCATTACAAAAACTAAGCCAAAAATAAGTATGAGTTGTTGTTCAGGTGCCGTGCTCGCGACTACTGAAGCAACGGCTGAAAATTCTAAATTATTAGTAGCCCCATAAATCATAGAAATTCCATACAGCAACATACCGCTAGCCATGGCACCAATAATAAAATACTTCATTGCCGCTTCAGCTGCGATACCTGACTCGCGCTTCATCGCAACCATTGCGTATACCGGAAGAGACATTAACTCCACACCTAGGTATAGCGTTAAGAAATGATGCGATGAGACCAATACCATCATTCCTAACATTGCAAATAAACCGAGAATATAATACTCACCCCGAGGCATATTGTTTTCAGCTAGATAAGCGCGGGAGTAAAAAAAGCAAAGAAATACTGCTAGCTCAATAAACAGTTTTAGTATGACCGCAAATTTATCGAGAATAAATGTATTATCAAAGGTGAGCATTGTAGGCTCATTAATAAATCCCAAAGTAAAAACGGCCGCCAACAAAATTGTTAACTGTACGAAAGCATAGGTAATAATCGGGCGATTTTGACCCCAAAATGCTTGTACAAGCAACGCCAACGTGCCTAATGTAAAAACGACTATTTCTGGAAATGCAGGAACTAAATTTGGAATGTCATAAGACATGCTCACACCCTCTACAGCTTGCTTTGTAAACTTAATTGAACTAAATGATCAATGGATGAATGCATAACGCGCAATAAAGATTCTGGATAAAAACCGATTAAAAAAATCGCGAGTGCTAACATCATCAATACAGTCCATTCTAACCATGAGACATCTTTTAATGAAGCAATTTCATTATTAATCACTTCGCCATAAAAAACGCGCTTATACATCCATAAGGTATAGCTTGCACCCACAATTAATGTTAAACCTGCGGCAAATGCAATCCAGAAACTCGCTTTGAATGCACTCAAAATCACCATAAATTCACCGACGAAACCACTCGTACCTGGCAATCCAACATTTGACATAGCAAACACCATAAATAGTGCTGCAAATACGGGCATAGTGTTTGCAATTCCACCAAATTTTTTAATTTCACGCGTGTGTAATCTATCGTAGAGCATACCAAATCCAAGGAAGAGTGCACCAGAACCAAATCCGTGCGAAATCATCTGTACCATTGCACCTTCAAGTCCCATGTGCGCGTCTTGATTATTGCCTGATGCTTTCACAATCATATAAATCATGAAACAACCCAAGGTAACAAATCCCATATGAGCCACAGAAGAATAGGCAATTAATCGTTTCATGTCGGTTTGTGCTAAAGCAATCAACCCGATATAAACAATGGCAAGTAATGAAAGAGCAATCATTAGCCAATCGAGAGCATGTGATGCGTCAGGTGATATGGGCATACTGAATCGGAAAAAACCGTATCCACCGACCTTCAACATTAAAGCGGCTAATATTATTGAACCACCCGCCGGCGCTTCGGTGTGAGCATCGGGCAACCAGGTATGAACTGGCCACATAGGCACCTTCACTGCAAATGCCAATAAAAAGGCTAAAAATATAAGTACTTGTTGAATCATTGTTAACGGTATGCCGTAAAAACTCGGAATAGAAAAACTATCTGCGCGCATTCCTAAATACAACATAACAATTAAC
>CAYUMZ010000117.1:0-6298 GCA_964446105.1 uncultured Gammaproteobacteria bacterium
TCGAAAAACATCGCCGTCGATATATCGTCGCCCACGCTGCCATGAGAACTCTCCTAGCCGATCAACTTCAGATTCCAACCGAAGAACTCAACATTTCCACTCAAGAAAACGGCAAACCCTTCATTCCAAACAATACCCTATTTTTCAACCTATCGCACTCCGACGAACTTGCTGTACTCGCCATATCGAGAGAGGGTCACGTTGGCATCGATGTCGAACAGCTCAACAAAGAAATTAGCACCCTCGACATCGCTCAGCGCTTTTTTCACCCTTTAGAATACGATCAATTACACAATGCTGCTCCAGAAAAAAGACTCGAACTATTTTACCGCTGCTGGACAGGAAAAGAGGCATTCCTCAAAACAAAAGGCCTAGGCGTAGCAAACTACTTAAAATCCTTTGCCCTCGATTTCCAAGACTCTCAAAAAACATGCATTATTTATACCTCGAATGAACTAAAAGAATTTCAAAACTGGCATGTTGACACTTACAACCCCTCACCTCTTTTCTACTCTACCGTTGTCAGCTCAGCTTTACATTCTGATGTGATTATAGACAGTTTCTCAATCTAGTACTGTTATCTAAATAATTACGATTAAAACAAATGCTGTTAAGTATGTTTAAGTTTCTGACGTTATTCTAATTCCAAGTAAATCGCATCACAAATTTCTTTAATTAGTAATGTTGTGGTGCCTCCTCCTTCAATGTGGTAATATCCGCAAGAATGAGGTGTAACCATGCGTTTACGTGAAGATACTGCTGAAGCGGTCTTTAAAGATGCTGCTACCACGTTTTACCAAGAAGGTGTAGATCGGGCAACAGAGTGGTTTTATCATGCTGGGAATTTCGCCGATCTCAATCGAGTGACAGTACAAGATATTTCTCACAGCCCTGCCCTCGCAGCCATATATCCCTTTGTGCACGCGGGACTTCGTCTTCCTGGCGCCATGATCAAACATAGTCCCTTTCTTTTTATGAATCTTATGTCTGAGCCGACCTTTACACGGGGAGTCGCCAGAACTGGTATCGACGCCGGCATCGACCTTGGTGTTCAAGGCTTAGCAGGAGCACTCGCCATTCCAGGGTTTCAAGCATTAATTTTGGTGGAATCGGGGAGATTACTGGATATTTTAATTGCTCGGGCTCGGCCATACAACGAGCCCAGTGAAAAAGAATATCGAAACATGGCAATGCAGTGCTATCAATCCGGAGATATGAAAGGCTGTGATTATTTTTGTGAAGCTTCGCTGTTGACCGATCCCACTCCGTTACGAATATTCACTTTTCCGCTACATTGTGTCAGTGCGGGAATCAGTACGGTAAAAGAAATAATCTTTGATTTTTTCTTTGAAGTTCCAGTACAAACTCCAGCTCCAGCTACAATAAAAATTACTGCAAATCCAACTGAATTGAAGCCGCAACCTCTAGAGCCTGCAGCACCTACACCTGGGAGTAATTTAATCAGTGGGGCAGGTTTTCGTGTAGGGAATGAAAGCGGTGGTAACATGAATTGGTTCGTTTACGCCAGTACTTCAAATCCTGTTATTGGTGGGTTAGCCTTAATCGGATTTGCAATTGCTGAAACACAGCTATTTGAAAATATTAAAACATCATGCCGCGCACAACTTATTAGTTTTTCTGCCGATCCTAAGACACGCAAGGAAATTAAATATGCTTTAGATTTACTAAAATTGAAATCGGCAAGTGAAGGAGAAATTTCTGCGTGGAATTTTTCGATGCTTTTGTGCGGACAAGAAGGTTTATTACAACAACGACAAAAAAATGTAGCCCGAGATTTGCTTGCTAAACGTAGCTTCTTTCCCGACGATCCAGGAGCACAATTTTCTCTAGAAATTAGTGCGTACGCCGCTCGTCATCTTCCACCTCAAGATTTTCTGAAGGCACTCGATAAATGGGATATTTTAACAGATCCTTATCAGACATTTCGAAAACGAGCGAAGGCTAAAATAGAAAAATACGGCTATGGCACAGCAAAAGCAAGCAAAGTGATAGAAAAATGGCGAAAACGATTTCCTCATGATGCAGCAGTTTATCTGCACCAAGCAAAACAAGTGGGCGATAATTTTGATGCGGCTCAGTCTGCCATTCAAAAAGCTTATAATATTGTTTCTAAAGAACAACGATTAGAAGTCACTAAAGCTAAATTGGGACTCTACTTAACTCGTTGTGAATCTAATTCCCTAGATTCGAGATGGGAACAAGAATTAGAGCTCACAGCAACAAAACACAAAAACGAATACGGCGTTGGACGCTCTGCTCAGAGCATTTTAGTGGATTTACATGCGAAACGAGGCGAATTCAGTTCCGCGATCCCCTATCAAGAAAATTTAACGTATCGATTTCACGACGTGCAAGTAGGTGAATGGTATCGGTTAGCATATTTATATGCGCATGACCAACAACCGTCTCAAGCAGAAGCATGCCTCACACAATTTTTTGAAAAAGCTACAACAGCAGATAATGAAGTCATTAAAGAGGCACATTTTTTAAGAGCCGCAATTGCTGATCAGCGCAAAGATAAACAGGCGAGCATCAATGCCTTAGGGAAAGTGTTGGTAATGGATAATAAATCTCTGCGCGCTTGGCAACAACTTGGAACCGTTTATTTGCAGAGTGAACCGCGCAAAGCGCTAGCGTGTTTCAAGCATTGTGTAATGCTTTCACCTAAAGATTTCGACGCCAATTTAGGGATAGCAAGCGCCTATTATCATTCACAAGCATACCCCGATGCGTTGCGAGCACTACAGATCTGCACTGAGCTGAATCCAAAGGATGATCGGATAATACTGATCAAAGGATTATGTCATTTGCAATTGAGTCAAAAGCAACAAGCCAAAGAATGCTTGCGACAAGCAGAATATCTGAATCCTGAAGGAGAGAGTTGTCAGCAATTAAAAAATTGTTTAAGAAAGGCCGAAAATAAAGCTTGTGTCGATAGCCTCATGCGCATTGGTTTTCGTGTGGCGACGACTACACATCAACTTTATCTTCATCGACAATTACACAACGACATATCAACATTCACAGCAGAAGTGAGGAATACACCAGTGTATCTTCCCACTTCGCGATATGCTAGCCATCGTGCAGCCGTTAAAACAGTTGAAGCAGAGCAAACTGGAAATCTTATTCATATAAATTTTTTCTGAGGAAACATCGTGAAAAAACTTGAAGATTTTAGAGAGCATCTAGATGAAAACCGAGAAACTTATCTTAAATTAGGAGAAATGGCCGTCTCTGGAATAGCAACCGCTGCACAAAACCATGCCCAAAATCAATTACAACGAGATCAAATTGCTTTACAAAGAACTATTCATGAGGGGGAAGCTACCGAGCGACGCCAAAGACAACAACTTTCTGCTTATGAGCATCTTATGCAAGAAGCAATGCTAAACAAGTGGAAGGATTGGCAACAAGCGAAAAATTTATTTGAACGAGCTATTCAAGCCTTTCTCGCGGCGATTGGTGAGCGAGCTAGAAATGGATCTGAAAATGTAACTTTGTGTGAGTTATATTATGAAATCACCCTAGCATGTCTGCACTTACATCAGATTGAACAAGCAACTCAATATATACAGACTATGGAAGACACACCAAATTTGGGAGTTATACCTTTTGCTGCCGCATGGAATTTTTTAAAAGCACGGATTTACTTTCTACAAGATAATCTTCCTAAAGCTTCCTCTGAGTTACGAGAGATATTGGAGTTGGACCCACCGGCTTCATTGTTTCATCTTTGCGAAACGTTGCTTTCATTTTCTGGCTATCAGGGAGATGCAGTAATTCGAAAAGTCGACATTTGGGAGAAGTCGTATGCAGATCTATTAAAAAGAGTATGGCGTAAAAATCAGAAATATTCTCAAGATGAACACCAAGCACTATCACATGCGTCAGATTATTTTTTACTGAAAGCTTGCTCTTACTTACAAAACGGAATCTTTTTGAAATCAGCAGAATATTTTAAGCGAGTGTTTTACCTCATGGAGCAATTCACACCTCTTGCGATGAGCATTCGTGCTCACGAGTGTCGTCTGCTGTTGTTGTTCACAAGCATTGCTTTGTGTTTAGAACTGAGCAGACATCAGGAAAACAGAGCTGAATTTTTAGCAAAACTCAATGAGGTGGAAACAATATTTAGAAGCTATCGCGAAGCAAAAAAAGTGAATGGTAACACTAATCTAAGTGTTACAAATATTCACGCGAATCAATATCGCTGCATGATTTCAGTGACGATTTTTAATCGCATTTCAGGGATCCTCAATCATTATCGTGATTTCCCTCCAGAAGTACAAGCAATAGTTTATCAAGCTGAAGATTTAGCTGCATGGGAATTTATCCAACAAAAACCGCAAATTCCCGATACACCACGAACTCCGGATAAACTCGATCAAGTTCTTTCAAGACTGGAATCCATTGAACAGCATGTGGGGATGGCGGCAATTCACCATGATATGGGTCTTATGCAGGAGATACCTGCGCATCAGGAGGAAGTAGTAGAACTACCCGCTCAAGCACCGCTAAATTATCTGGAGATTACTTTTGGTCTTTTAGAAACGGCCTTTCATCAAGATCCTTATGAACCAGTGTCTTTACAACTTATGACAGCTTTTACAAATGTTCAAGCATTTCAACCTTTAGTGCACTTAGCCAGAGCGCATTTGGCTTTCTGTTATTTGCATGCTTATCGAGTCAAAAGAAATGTTCAGACGGCACGAGAACTCGCAAGTGCTTCTCAATGTTCTAGAGGCCGTGCGGAATTAGGTTATCTTTTGTGGAAAGCGCCTACCGAGGCTCGAAATTTAGCTCAAGCACGGGAATTGCTTGAGACCGCTGTGCAAGAAAATCAGGAATACACAGAACACAGAGGCAATATAGAGTTGCAAGGCAAGTTCAGGCAACAAGCATATTTAGCTTGCTTGAATTATGTTGCAAATCAAGATAGGCCTGCTGCGCTTAACATGCTACGACGAATTGCCTATCAGGGAATGGTTTTTGCACAGACCTGGCTTACAAACCTTTTAGTTTTCGAATTAGGTGGAGAAGAAAATCTTGCGGAAGCATACCGTTGGGTCGTTCGAGCCATCGCTGATCCTAACACTGCAAATGGCCCTGATTATTTTTTCGCAAAAATCGTCGAAGCAAGAATGCATCGCGATGGAAAATATTTCAGACAAGATTATCGAGAAGCACATCAAGCGCTCCGCAGTGCTGAACGCATGGGCGGACCTGAGAGTTCATTAGAAATGGCAATGCTACTGACGGCCGGTTTCGTGACTGCAAATGGCGATTCTAGAGGCGTTCGTAATTTAGAAGCAACAACCGAGCATGAACGACAATCGGCAGCAAATCACTGGCAAAAAGCATATAGCCTCAATTATGTTGATCGACGGATTTCGTCTGATGAAAAAAGTAGATGGGGACTGATCTATTTCATTCAAAACTTTTATCATGGTGCTTGGATCCCTCGTCCACAGTTGACAAATGCTATTGAAATAATAGAGCAACTGCAAGAAAAAGATCCCGATTTAATCCCTCGAGAGAATATTAACCATGCGATACTTTATTACTACCTAACCTTGTGTCTACTTTATCGTAGACAGTTTGACGCCGCTAGAGTCGTACAGGAATTACCGAGAATTTTAGGGAATGCGAATGAATTTGCAAATCGTCGCGCACCTAATAACTCTGAAATACGGCGTAGAGCTCTAGCCAGATTCGCTTTTCTCCAGCCCGCACAAAACCCATTTCAAGAAGAAATTCAAGCGTTGAATTTTGTCTCGCCAACAGTGCTAAGGCCTTCACTGTGCGCAACGACTGATGGGAAAAAAATGCTATTAATCTTCAAAGATCCCAAAACACAAGAAATTCTCCTGAATGCTGGAAAATATTCTGAAAACACTCAATCTCTCATTTGGAATCAAAGCTTAATTCAAGGGACGTTTCGAGGAAATTATACTCATCCACGTATCGCTATTAATTCTCAAGGCCGAGTGCTAGCAGTGGCGCAAAACGGCCTTCACCTCGACTTCAGATTGGGGCAATGCAATTCTGATTTACAAGTGAATTGGGATCCTTATCGCGAAAATCCACAGCATACTGGTAGTCAGTGTAGCGTCGTGTTTTTGAGTGATGCGCGAGTGATGGAAGTTCATGCACACGAGCGAGAAGGACGTGGCAATTTATATTATCGTCTTGGACGAATTCGAAATAACACCATTGAATGGGATGGCTCCATAGAGGTAAACACGGGTGTAATTCGCAATCCCACTATCGCCATCAG
>CAYUMZ010000118.1:0-6249 GCA_964446105.1 uncultured Gammaproteobacteria bacterium
GATCTAAGTTTGATGGGTTCTTACAAAGAACCCATCAAACTTAGATCTGACCCCTCTAGACTAGTTAGTGTTTATTATGTCAAATAGTTTTCCAATATCTTTGTAGGAAATAATTTTGATGCCATTTGTTTCATAACTTGAGTCACCTGCATAAATTAAAAATCGCTTTGAATTATTATCTAATGCGAGTTTTTGATAATAGGTGAGTCCTTTTAGAAAGTCATAATGAAACGTTTTTGAAGACTTAACTTCAATGCTATACAGTTCATTTCCATAATCTAAAATAATATCAACCTCGTTACCGACATGATCTCTAAAAAAATAAATGTTGTTATCCTTAACATGATTATATCGGTTTTTAAGGCACTCACTGACGATAAAATTCTCAAATATTAAGCCGCGCATCGGATGATGAGTAACATGATCTGCATTGGATATTCCGAGTAAATAGCAGGCAAATCCCACGTCATGAAAATATAGTTTGGGAGACTTTGTTAATCGTTTGCGAAAATGCTGGTGATGAGGTTGAATCTGAAAAATAATAAAGCTGGCCTCTAGAACAGATAGCCAGGATTTAACTGTTTTCAGATCGACACCGCAATCGTTAGCCATAGTGGTATAACTGACTAGCTGGCCTATTTGAGTTGCACATATTTTCAGGAATCTTTCAAATACAGACAGGTCTTTAATATTAATTAAAGTTCGGATGTCTCGTTCTACATATGTCGCAAGATAAAACGCGAGTGCTTCGGTGGGATTTAAATCCTTATTAAAAATTCGAGGATAAAACCCAGTATAAAGGATTTCAGAAAGATCAGGAGATCTTTTGCTATTATAAAGTTCTTGATATGACAAAGGCAGTAATTTGACTAATGCGGTTCTACCTGCCAAAGATTGATTGATGGTATTTGTCAACTCAAATTGTTGTGAGCCGGTGAGAATAAACTGCCCAGGTTGATCTGTTTTATCAACAATTGGCTGAATGTAAGATGGCAAATCAGGTGCACGTTGAATTTCATCAAAAACCACTTTATTGGGATATTGCATCAAAAAACCTTTGGGATCATGTATGGCAAACTCTCGCATACTGAGTTCTTCCAGGTTAACGTAGGCATAATCTGCGAAAGCAGCTTGGCAAAGTGTTGTTTTACCCGATTGCCGTGGTCCTGTTATGGTGACTACAGGGTACTGTTTAGCCAAACGCAACACTTCTGGCTCTAAAATACGTGGGTACATGCTCATTTCCTTACAATATTGGAGTTGAACTCCAGAATTGTAAGTATATGCCGATATTAGGTTGATGTCAAAACGAAGAGGATGGAAGAGGATGAGGATGGGGTCAGATCTAAGTTTGGTGGGTTCTTGCATAGAACCCATCAAACTTAGATCTGACCCCTATCCCTTTACAACTATTCAATTCTAGCTTGCCGATTTGCATTTTATGCTCAATTATGCCAAAACACATACATTATGGTATTGTAAATAATTCAAGGTAATAGGTCTCTCTGAAGAAGGTGTCAAATCTAAGATTTATAGTTTTCGTTTGGTATAAATCTTAGATCTGATACCTTTGGTTTCGGGATTAGGAGAGGCTCGTTATACCAATCTTAATGCCCGGTTATATTGACAAATCTATAAAGGCCGGTTAAAATTAACTATTTATTGGTAATAATATAAAATTGTTTATTTACTTAATATTGAAGAGGGGATGCTAAATGAAATTTTTTAATCATGAAAATACAGGTGTAGTTGTTTCGGGTCAGGCTAATGAAAAACAAGATTCTCCTTTAGATTTACTGGAACAGCAGCTCAGCCAACCTGTTATTAACGTTTCTGAAGTTAAAAAGATCATCTTAGAGTACCGCAGCAGTATTAAGGATAATGATAAGAAGGGTTTGGAGCGAATTTTACAACAATTAAAAAACAAGCTCTCTCAGATTGCGCTAAATTTGCCCTCGAGGTTTAATCAAAATAATACTCATGACAATCAGGAAGATCCAAAAATAACCCTCAAAAAAATAAGTGACCTGATATTTTATTGTAATACTATATTTAAGCCAAGTGATACTGCTATCGAACTTTTGAATCATGTCAAGAAATTATTAGAAGTGAATACCAAAATAGTAGTTTGTTCAGAACTTCGTAAGGGGTTTTTTGAAGACTTATCAAAATTTCGCGCATTTTATCCAGATGAGACCCCAGAAGGCCTTAGGGATATATATAAACTAATGAAAATAGCAAACGACGAGGCAATTGCAGAGGCCAATAGTTTAATGAGATAGAGTGGAGGATGGAGGATGGGGTCAGATCTAAGTTTGATGGGTTCTTTGTAAGAACCCATCAAACTTAGATCTGACCCCTTCTTCACTTCTTCATCAGTAGATAATCAATCCATAACGTCACGAATATGCAAGAAAATATTATTCAAATACTTGATAAAAAAGGAGAGGAATTCGAGCAGAATTCGAACGTGGATCCTATTGAACCTCTCGCTTGCCTAAAACTCAAAGCATTAATTGAAACAGTGATTAGTTACTGTGGAAAAAAAGTGTGGGTCAATAATAATGAAGAAGTTTTTTTAAGGTGGAGACACGTAAAGACTTATCTTGAGCAATATACACCAAACGATGAGCATCTTTATTCGCATATTATCTCTGTATTCGCAGAAAAATATAAACGTTCTTTTACCAGTGAAAATTCAATCTGGAAAATTGATTTTGATAATGATATTCAGAGTGCAAGAGCCTTTAAGCTTTTTCTAGAACATATCCTCCCCTATGAAAAACCGAATTTTTTAAATTTTCACCCATCCATTTTTTATCTATCTGATGGAGTGATGTTTTTTTATAGTCGATATTTCACTGATGATAATGGGAAGATCTTTGCACATTTTATACATGATACCTTGTTAAAAACACTGCGAGCCGATCGATTCGATTTTAGCCGTCAATTTATATTGGGATTAATTCCTGGTGAAAAAAATCAAAGACGTTTATCTAATCTGCGCCCCAAAAATCGTTTGCCCTACGTAATAACGCCTGCAGGGCAAGTTGAATTACGGCATCAAAAACGCCCATTACTCACTCCTCATGAGAAACAAGGTTTTACACAGGCACAGTCATGTACATTAATAGGAGATGTACAAAGTCCGGCATTTGGGTTTTCTAAAGACCGCATTGACACCTTGTATGGGTTGATTACTGACCTAGATGATGCGCATGTTCAACGAATGTTGATGAATGACGGTGGAACGGTTTCAAGGCTATTCGACTGTGAAAACGTCCAAGCGGCTTATATTAGACTTGCAACATTTGGAAAGAAAATCAATCATTCAAGTGATAAAAAAGTGTTTTCACCTGATGAGGTGAGACTTTTCAAGAAACAAAATTCACTAAGAGAAAAATGGGGGAAAATTACTAATGAACTTTTAGCCCGTTTACGATTTAATCCTTTCAAAAGTATTGTTTGTATTTGCGCTGATAAGTTGGAAGCTCGATTGTTAGCGCATGATTTTGCTGAAGAATTATGGGAGGATTATCGAGCGTATAACACTAAACGAGGAATACACGGTAGTTCTGAATTCTCAATCCCTATCGTTTTCTATACGCCTGCACAGAAAGAAAAAGAGAACGAGTCGAACGGAATATCAAATCATCTTAGATTTTATACGGAGCAGATGTTTCGTCAAGACCAGGCTGAATGTGAACAAGTTTATCTATGTAAGGATGGAGACTCTAGGCATGCACTCTATATATTCAGACACTATGAATTTTTATTAGGCTTAAAAGAAATTACCCTCGAGATCTTAACTGAAGAAATAGAAGAAAAAGGTGAGAAAACAATCTTGGCTATTCATATGATTAAAAATGGTTATGTAAGGCTATTGATGCGTCTACTTCGACCACCTCGATCAAAACCCTCTTTAAAAAATGAGCTTATCAGCCATTTTATTAAATCGGGCCTTATCCATATAAATATTCAAATAATTACCGAGTTTATTCTAATAGAGGAATTTGAGGTAGCTGATCGACTCATTAAAGCAACAGGATTTTGTAAAACATACTTGAAAAGTAATGATGAGTTTTTAGTGAATGTTATTTTTAAAAAGGGTAATCCGCGCCAAATGAATTATATGGGTCTCGATTCGATGTTAGCTGGAGCAGCTTTAGCTAATCATTGTTCGATTATTAAATTATGTCTTAAAGAATTTAATATCAGCGATCAAAAACTCTTAAACGTACTATTAAATGCGGCTTGTCGAAATCAAGAACATACTCTTGCTCGTATGGTTTTAGAAAGGGGTGCCACAATCTTTGGTGATGGCACTATAACGCCTATGCGATTGGCCAGTGATAGTCAAGACTGGGAGATGGTCAAACTACTCGCAAAAAGGCCATCTGATGAGAGAGATACAGCTCAATTTGGGTACGCCCTCTTGAAAGCATTTGAATTTGATAGAATGGAAGTTGTCCTATTTTTACTTGAGCGTGGCCCACGCCCCTTTTGGAGAAACAAGACTAATGCTGATATCAATAAATCTACTGTTTTTTATGCCATTATTCACAGGAGCGTTAGCCATAAACAATTAATGCAATTAATTGATTATGAACTAGAATATATAGACAATAGAACAATTGAGCGCATTTGTTTTGAATACATTGCAGCGTATGAAATAAATTCTGACGTGGTGAGGAAGACGTTAGATGATAAATACCGTTCGTTTTTTTCTGTGAAAGAACACGATGTTCTATTCAAAGCATGCTTACAGGATCGATTTGAAAAGATTACTCGACATAATAATATGTCCTACTACAACAATATTAAACAACTTTTAAAATTTAACCCTAAGATCAATGATGAAAATGCTAAGATTATCTTTGGATTGGCTTCGTCCTTTAAAGATGCCCCCTTAATGAAATCTTTAATGTTCAATCGCGAGTTCTCTGAAGATGCGCGAGAAGAATTTGTCATGTTTTCTATGGGTTATAATGTGTTATCAACAGAAGAACTTATCGCTTATATCCGCGAATTTAATATCACTGTGAAAGTTTGTCATTTAAGGCGTGCAGTTACTTTGAATTTGTCAAAGACATTTTTATTTTTTTTGCATCGATTGAGATTCGTCGAAAGAGTGACTACCACGTTAATTTGGGATACCTATCCTTTTTTTCGTTATGAGCGAAATCAAAAAAGCAATTTATACCGACCGCTCTTACGTGCTTTTGGTAAAAATCTAGTATTAGAACATATACTTATTCATGTTGTTGAATTTTTTCATCGCTCATACATTTGGCCAGAATCAGACTGGCCTGCGGTACGCAAAATTGAGGAGCAAATCGATAAGATTGACCATGTGCAATCCCTGCCAATAGCTCTTCAAGGTCAGCTTCATAAAGATGTCATGATACAGTTAAATAATTATTTTACTTTTGCTACGGCTCCTAATGAAGCGATGGCTGAAAACACCCTTAATAGAGTCTTTAAATTATTTGAAAAAGTCAAAGATTCCGGGCCGCTGCTGGGATTTTTTGTCGAAAAAGATTATGCGACGAAGTTCAATTTTAAAGTATATGATTTTCTAAAACGCTGGAAAAAGCACTTACATGACTACGAACTCGAATTAATTGACGCCGAGAACCATAATTTGTTGCTTAGTGATAATAGTTATCCCGAAGCCAAACTAGTAATAGGTGGTTTTTCTGTATAAACTCTGGTTTTCCTAGTTGTTTATCTAACAAGCAGGCCAAATACTATGAACACCGAACTGATACCTGTCATCACCATCGATGGTCCCAGTGGCACAGGCAAAGGAACATTAGGCCGCCAGGTAGCGCGTGCTCTGAATTGGCATTTTCTAGATAGCGGCGCCTTGTATCGAATTTTAGCTTTAGCCGTTTTAGAGCTCAATATTCCTCACGATGATCTTCACACTATCGAGGCTTTAGCCGAAAAATTGCCCGTGGAATTTGAATTCGGAAACGATCATTGGCAGGTTTTGTTCGAAGGTAGGGATGTGGTCTCCGAACTGCATACCGAAGCAATAGGCCATTTAGCCTCGCAATTGGCGGCGAATAAAGAGGTTCGCCGAGCATTGTTAGCTCGTCAACGCGCTTTCCGAGAGGCGCCTGGGCTGGTGACCGATGGTCGTGACATGGGGACGGTTATCTTCCCAGATGCCCCTTTAAAAATTTATCTTCATGCATCGCCCGAAGTCAGAGCGGAAAGGCGTTACAAGCAGTTGAAGGCGAG
>CAYUMZ010000119.1:0-6240 GCA_964446105.1 uncultured Gammaproteobacteria bacterium
AAATGAACCTACTAAGGCACGCACTTTGTTAGGGTTTTTAATATCAAATGCGCTATGTTTTAGCAAATTACTGACTTGCTCTAATGTACCTGGCAGAGGCGCTATGGCTTGTAATCTGAACCATTTATCAATAACCAAATGATCTCGTTGATAACGATCATAAAACGCAGTAATCAAACGATCTCGCTCTTTTCCTTCACTCGCATTGAGCGCTTCCAAAGCACCTAATCGATCGGTGAGGTTATTGGCTGTATTATAATGCTGCTCTGCGATTGAGAAATCACCATCTTCAGCCCCTAAAATTAAAAAATGCAACGCCAAATTTCTCATTCGACGATGCCCCATAGCGGAATGTGAAAATGTATATTCACCCGTTAACGCATTATTTTCATAACACGATTGCCAAGCATCCGACAATTTCAGAGCTAATTGCTTCTTAATGAATTCTCGCACATGATAAATTGCGTCTACATCGGCTGTCGTCATACACTCAATTAAATAAGAAACACCCGGTAATATCAGCATTTCTGCTTTTAATAAATTATCAAGTGACTGATCAATAAGTATAGAGCGCACTGACTCTACAAATTGATCACTTAAAGTAAGCGTTTTATTTTTCTGGTAATCATCAATCAAAGAAAGAATAGTTCGAGTAAAATATTGCTGCCCTGCATCCCAACGATTAAAACCATCACTATCGTGTCCCATTAGGAATATAAATTCAGAATCCGTATAAGGATAATGCATTTTTACCGGGGCTGAAAAATTTCGAAGTAAAGAGGGTGTTGGTTTTTCTTTTACATTCACAAAAACAAAATCTTGCTCTGATTGAGTGAAATTAATAACCCGCTGTGAACCTACTGGAGTGGATTCACCTTCTAATTGTAGAGGGATATCGCGCC
This sequence comes from uncultured Gammaproteobacteria bacterium, assembly GCA_964446105.1. Classification (GTDB taxonomy): domain Bacteria; phylum Pseudomonadota; class Gammaproteobacteria; order JAIEPX01; family JAIEPX01; genus JAIEPX01. Next base: position 903 of record CAYUMZ010000119.1, read on the forward strand.
CTAAAGAATCTAAGAGTCCTAGTTTAATAGGAATATGAAATGGTAACTTTGTGGGTTGCCCAGGAGTTGGTTGTGTAAATTGTTTTACACGTAATGTGTAAGTTTCAGTCGCTTCATCATAGTCATCACTAAAAGTGAGCTCTGGCGTGCCAGCTTGCTCATACCACAACTTAAATTGAGTAAGATCAATTCCACCTGTTTCCGACATTACACTGACAAAATCTTCAGTCGTCACAGCCATCCCATCAAATCGATGAAAATACGTTTCCATCGCTTTTTTAAATTTCTCGTTTCCTAAAAGTGTTTGTTGCATACGAATCACTTCAGAGCCTTTATTATAAACAGTGACTGTATAAAAATTATTGACCTCAATATAAGAATGAGGTCGAATAGAATGAGCCATCGGACCCGCATCTTGAGCGAATTGGGCATTTCGAATCACGTTCACATCTTGAATTCGTTTGACTTCGCCTAGCGTATGATCAGTTGTAAAACTCTGATCACGGAAAATGGTGAGTCCTTCTTTCAGCGTAATTTGAAACCAATCTCGAACGGTAACACGATTGCCAGACCAGTTATGAAAATATTCATGACCAATCACCGATTCAATTAATACATAATCTTCATCGGTTGCAGTATCAGGTTTTGCCAAAATATATTTATCATTAAAAATATTGAGGCCTTTATTTTCCATAGCCCCCATATTGAAATCGCTCACCGCAACAATCATATAGATATCAAGATCGTATTCGCAACCGAACGTTTCTTCATCCCATCGCATCGCATTTTTCAATGAAACCATTGAATAGCTTGCTTGATCCACATTGCCTTTTTCAACATACACCCGCAAATCAACTTTTCGACCAGAACGAGTTATAAATTGATCTTGTAGTAAATCCAAATCCCCAGCAACTAAAGCAAATAAATACGATGGTTTTAATGAAGGGTCTTCCCATTTAACCCAATGACGCCCATCACTCAGATCTTTTTCTTCCACCAAATTTCCATTAGAAAGTAAAATGGGATAACGTTTTTTATCGGCTGAAATCGTCACAGTAAATTTTGTCATCACATCGGGTCTATCCAGAAAATACGTGATACGGCGAAAACCATGCGATTCGCACTGTGTACAGTAATTATTTCGCGATTTATATAATCCACTCAGCGCTAAATTTTCGTGGGGCTTAATATGCACAATGGTTTCTAGGATAAAATGTTCAGGCAATCGGCTAATTGTGAGCGTTTCTTTATCGACAGTATAATCATTTGTGGACACGGGCGATCCGTTCAGCAATACGGTTTGCAATTCCATCACCTCACCATTCAACACCAATGGCGAACTAAGATTCTCCGATGACGGATTTCGTCTTAAATGCATCACACTATGAACGGAAGTGAACTCTTCTTTCAATTCAAAATGTAAAAAAACAGCATCACACAGAAAATCAGGTACCTGATAATCTTCCAAGTAATGGGTATTACTTTCTTTAGTATTCGTTAAACTCATAAAATGTCCTTACTTTATTCACTGTGAGACAGTATATCGAAAGCCTCTCGATATATCGAGGGGACAAAATTTATTGCATTTTTTGATATTTTATGGTACACTTATATCAAGTTTGATAATTACCTTAAGAGGATATTAAATATGGCCGAAGCAAGAACAATAGTAGTGGGAGTTGCAATAGCAGCCGCAGTCTCTCTTACACTAGCAGCCATGGCCGTTGTGGTCTGCGGCATATTTTGTCCACCCCTTGTCATTGCAGCCGTTCCCGCATTTTTTAAGTTCGCTGCTGTGTTTTTTGCCGTTGCCGCTTTGATCCTTTTCGGTATGGAAATGGCAAAAGTAGTGAATCATGCATGGGGATCTAAAACTACCCCACCTCCCCCTACGGCTCCTTAACCTGTAATATTCCCCATCAAAGGACCATAAGTGGCTTAAGTTAGCTTCTATCTGCTCTACTTGTTGCTGGATTTAGGTGGACTTTAGCAGACTCACTTGGTAGCCTTTGAGGGACGCAGCTGTCAGGAACTACTAATGGATCGACAACACTCCAAAGACCTTGCCAATCATCTTTATTATAAGATACACATTTTACCCTGGATTATGTTCGGAATCGTCGTCAGTTTTTATTGCTTTGCCTATTTTCTACGTGTCTCCCCCAGTACAATGAAAACCGAATTGATTCAGCACTTCAATATTTCAGCAGCACAGTACGGTCATCTCGCCGCTTTTTTTTACTATGCATATACCCCAATGCAAATTCCTGTGGGTGTTTTACTCGACAAATATGGTGTGCGAACCTCACTCATGATCGCTTGTTTAATTTGTGCTATTGGTGTTTCTGTTTTTATATCAGCAGAAACGAATTATTTCGTGGCGTGTTTCGGTCGGTTTTTGATGGGCTTAGGCGCTGCATTCGGATATATTAGTGTACTAAAAATTTCTGCATTATGGCTTCCGACCCGACATTTTGCACTTGCTGCCGGATTAACAACAGCCTTAGCCATGTTATCAGCTATATTCACCGATTTTTATTTAACGAAATGGGTACAACTCATCGGATACAAAGATGCATTGAATTCTGTTGTGATGACGGGAATTGTTTTAGCCTGTATCATTTTTTTATTTTTACGAAATCGTCCTCGTCCCGAACATGCTCACCGCACGCCTCCATACAGAAGTAGCTTTCCTGAATTACGAAAAGGATTGCGTATCATTCTATTTAGCTCTCAAACATGGTATATCGGTGCTGTCGGAGCTTTAATGTATCTACCTGCGTCTGTTTTCATGGATTTATGGGGCATCCCGTATTTTCAAGATGCCTATTCATTAAGTCCTCAACTTGCCGCTCAACTCATGATGATGCCATTTATTGGTTGGATAATTGGAGCGCCTCTTATTGGCTATGTTTCCGATAAAATTGGTTTACGACGCCCTCCTCTGATCATTTCTAACATTGGTGCATTTTTGACTATGCTTCTTTTACTTTATTTTCCTTATGTTTCTTTTATTCTGATATCAATATTTCTTTTTTTGCTAGGGTTTTTTAGTAGTGGACAAGTCTTAGTCTTTTCATTGATTCGTGAAAAAAACAGTAATAAATTATCGGGCACTTCGACTGCTACCACCAATTTTATGATTATGCTAGGAGGCGTCATTTTCCAACCTATCGTTGGCATTCTGCTCAATAAGCATTGGACATCTCATAGTTCGTTTGTGAATGGATTGCAATCATTTACGCCTGCTGACTATCACTTTGCTTTGGGCGTGATTCCAATCGGATTAGCATTATCAATACTTTTCACGTTGATGATTACCGAAACGTACTGCCATCTTCCCGATGATTATTAAGGATAATTCATGAGTATTTATACGATAGCTTCCATTCTTTTAACTTTAGCGGTAGCAGCAACCTATCTAAACGAACGTTATATAAAAATGCCTACCACCATAGCAATCATGACCTCCTCGATTTTACTTTCTTTAATACTTATCGTGCTGGGTCGTTTTAGGCATTTCGGTATTGATGATATTGTCATAAATCAAATTTCTCATCTCGATTTTCATGCTATTTTAATCGATGGAATGCTCAGTTTTTTATTATTCGCAGGATCGCTTCATGTCGACATCGGCCAATTAAAACAGCATAAATGGGAAGTGGGTGTGCTCGCGATGTTAGGAACTGTTGCTTCCACTTTTCTTGTGGGAACATTAATCTATTACGTTCTACCTTTGATCTCAATTCAATTGAATTTTATCTATTGTTTACTATTTGGGGCATTAATCTCTCCGACTGATCCCATCGCTGTGCTAGCAACATTTAAAGAATTAAACGCGCCAAAACAACTCGATGTTAAAGTGGCAGGAGAATCTCTCTTTAATGATGGTGTTGGTATTGTAATGTTTCTTTCATTATATCAGCTGGCGTTTTCTGAAAGACCCCTCACGTGGCAAGACGTCAGTCTGCTTTTTATGCAGCAAGCGCTTGGTGGGCTTGCGTACGGACTCGCGTGTGGTGTGATCATCACAAAATTAATCAAGTCTATCGATAATTACAAAGTTGAAATTTTACTAACGTTAGTGGTCACATCCGGTGCGTATATTCTCGCCAATGCCCTGGGTGTATCGGGCCCACTCGCAATGGTCGCTGCGGGAATTTACATTGGAAATAGCGGTCGCCATAGCGCCATGTCAGAAAAGTCCCGGAATAATCTTGACACATTTTGGGAACTGATTGACGAAATTCTTAATGCTATGCTTTTTCTAATCATTGGATTCGAATTGCTTATTTTAGAAACTCGAGTTTCTGATATTATTGCTGCACTCATCGCTATTCCACTCGTATTATTCGTACGTTATGTTACTGTCGCACTACCCATGGCCCTTTTTAAATTACGTAAAAAATATGTTCCTTACACCACCACGATATTAGTCTGGGGTGGATTACGAGGGGGGCTCGCAGTCGCCCTAGCTTTGGCATTACCGCAAAATAATAATCGCGAATTGATTTTGCTTATGACGTATGCGGTTGTGATGTTTTCTATTTTGGTGCAAGGTATGTCAATTAATTACTTCGTGAAAAAAAGCAAAAGTTAGAACGCAGCAAATTAACTCTGGATGTTTTCCATAAAATGCTGATGAGCTTCTAATTCTTCGGCAGTCGCGACAACCACCGGCAATGAGTACTTGCGATCACTGCGAGTGATGGGTCCAGAATCTACAACGTTTTGAATAGCATCCGTCACATCACCGAACATCGTGACCTGTCCACCCGTCATCGCTAAATACACTTGTGCTAATAATTCAGCATCGAGTAAAGCGCCATGAAGCTGTCGATTGGAATTATTCACATTATAGCGTTTACACAAAGCATCCAAACTATTTTTCTGACCAGGATGTAATCGTCTTGCATACGTTAAAGTATCAAAAATTGCACTGATTTTTTCAACAGTATGATTTTGCGAGCCCGTTAATTTAAATTCGTGATTGATAAAGCCCACATCAAAAGTTGCGTTATGAATAATTAATTCTGCACCGCGAATATAGTGAATAAATTCGTCCATTTTTTCAATAAAACGCGGTTTATCTTGTAAAAATTCATTACTAATTCCATGGACGCGAATCGCACCCATATCAATTTGTCGTTCAGGATTGAGATAGACGTGAAAATTATTGCCCGTAATTCGACGATTGAGTAATTCAATACAGCCAATTTCAATGATTCGATGTCCATCACTGGGAGAAAGTCCAGTTGTTTCAGTATCCAACACAATCTGCCGGGTCATTTATAATTCCCTCAGTAATTCATCAATGGCATCGTTGGCTAATTGATCC
>CAYUMZ010000120.1:0-6201 GCA_964446105.1 uncultured Gammaproteobacteria bacterium
TTTTTGAAAGTATTTTATTCGTCTGATTATGGTTTGAATTGTTTCAGGTGTGTAGGCAGCGAGTTCAAAGGGGTCGGGTTCAAGGTATTGCCATTCGATAATACGAAGTGCGTCGGGATGTTGGTCAAAAAATCCAAATCGATAGTGAATAAACTCAGAGATAAATTCTTCGCAGTTTGTTAGTGTTAATAATTTATCCCAATTTCTATTTTGTGAGTTGTGGTAATCTTCTAGAATATTGATTTTTACAGCTATCCAAAGATCGTGTTTGTTTCCAAAGTGATGGTAGATTAAACTTTGATTGATTTGAGCCTTTTTGGCAATTGCGCTGATTGAGGTACCTGCAAATCCTTTTTCCACAAAGCAAGTTCGCGCAGCATTAATGATGGCTGCACGAGTTGGATCTGCAGAAGGGCGTGTTGGAGTTGTCATAGTGATTGAGTGTAAACAATTTTTTGTACATTGAAAAGAGTTAGTTGAATGATCATTCAATTATTGCTTGACAATAGTAGTCACTTGCCAGATAATTGAACGATCATTCAACTATTGAGGGAAATAATATGAGCCACAATAAGCACATTATAATAGGCATCGTGGTATTTTTAGCCATCATCTCGTTATTGGCGACTGATTTTTATGTTTCAGCCATGCCGCAAATGGTCGCTGATTTAATGACTCAAGGTTCTATGATCAAATTGACTGTTACTGTTTATGTATTAGGTATGGCTTTATCACCGTTGGTGTTTGGCCCTCTTTCAGATCGAGTGGGGCGACGGCCCGTTTTATTAGCTTCCGCCGGCATAGGTTTATTGGGGTCGTTGTTTTGTTGGTTTGCACCTGACGTGAATTTTCTGATTATGGGTAGGCTCATACAGGGAATTGGTTTAGGGGCCGGATTGTCTTTGGCGCGGACGATCGGTAATGATCTTTTTGAAAAACAAGAATTTGCTCGAGTAGCAGGGGTGATTAGTTTAGTGGTTGCCGCTGGGCCAGCCATCGCGCCGGTAATTGGTGGATATCTATTCGTGCATTTTGGTTGGCACAGTATTTTCTTTTTAGTGACAGTCATGATTCTAGCTGCTGGTCTTGCGGTGTTTACGAATGTACCCGAGACAATTATTAAACGCGACCCTAATGCAATAAAACTGCGTGGAATGTTCACAACGTTTAAATCTTTAATGATTCATAGAGTATTTATCTCGTACACAATTTTAGCAGGATTAACCATCAGCATAATTATTTTATTTGGAGTTTTAAGCACTTTTATTTTACAAAAACAATATCATTTAACGCCTATTGAATATGGGTGGATAATGATGTTAGTGACAGGTATGAGTTTTCTCAGTCGTACATCGAATATTATTTTGTTGCGTCGATATACACCTGAATACTGTATTGTTGTTGGCTTGGTTTTTATGATAGTGGGTTCTTTAATCGCATTCATTGGAAGTGCGATGCAACTCCATTATCTACTTTGTGTTGTAGCGCCATCAATGCTGGTTGTTTTTGGTGCTGGAACTATCCCATCGAACACCGTCGCATTAGCTTTAGGGCCGTTTAGGCACCATGGTGGTGGAAGTGCGGGAGCAATTTACGGATCTATCACAATGTTTAGTGTATTTGGAGTCAGTATTATTGGAAGTATATTACCTGCCAATAATTTAATTCTGGCCATGATTTATATGGTATTAACTACTCTGTCAGTGTTTATCATGTTCACACAGACATCCGTGAAAGACTTATTGAGCCCGGAAGAAGAAAACCAAGAGGTTGCATAATCGAAGGGGGGCGAAGATTTGACTCCATCTTCGTTCCAAAAAAAAGGGATGAAAAAGTTCATCCCTTTTTTTGAATAATAATCAAACTTAATCGTTATTCACATGCATTTCAAAGTATGGATGCTGAATATCTTCTTTTGAATGAGAATTTCTTATGCTGTCATTCGTAACGTCAGTTTTAGCTCTTTCAAGGAGCTTTTTCCAGCTCGCTTTACCTGCATTTCTGGTTTCGTCTTTCAAGTTTTTGATGAAGGCATAAGTGAAAGCGCCGCCTTGATTATCACTTCCTGAAGCATATTCACCTACTTGAGCACTGGTGATATTAATCATGCCTTGTTCTTCGAGAAATAAATGCTGATAGTTTGCACGAATTTTATCTTCTGATGGAACTGCTCGAAGTGATCGAGTAGCAACAACCGGAGGAGCAGATTTTTCACCCACAAAGCTGTTGCAGACGTCGGCGATAGTTATTAAAAATCGAGGATGCTTTTCCATTAAATTGTAAATCACATAATCATATTCGAGACCTTTGTCTTGTTGTGAGAAAACAAGATTGGGCCATGGACTAGATCCCTTAGATTTGGTTCGATAGCCATGTCCGCCAAAAAAGAAAAGGATGACGTCATCAGAGTTTGCTTTGACGCTGTTGAGTTGCTTAAGGAATTGTTGAGGATTTGTAGATCTTCCTTCCATCAATATTTCTTTGAGAGTGAGCCCAGTATATTTGGCCACTTCTTGCGCTTGTTTACGCATATGATTGAAGTCTTGTTTTACTGATTGACCAATATCCTCGTCTAAAGTATCAGAGGCAATAATGGCAATTAAATTGGCTGCTTGAGCAGAAAAAGACAGCGTTGAAAATAGTACTAAAAAACTGGCTAAAATAATGTGTCGAAACTTACTCATTGTCGTGCTCCTATGAAGATTTTGTAGAGTTAGATTTCATGACCGCTTTGCTGAATGAATTAAATTTTTCAGCCATAGGATCATAATCTATGATATTAGTGTTGTTTTCGCTAACGATTTTTATTTTTTTGCAAGAATAACTAACATAAACATTCACCACTTTATCGCCAGAAAATTGATAAGAAATTTCAGGGATAAAAAGGCAGCGTTTAATTCGATCAAAATTGTAGCTGTTGTCATTTAAGATTAGCTCGCGCAGCTGTGACACTTGTTCTGCACTAAGATTTTTAGGCGTGCTTTCCGGGGTATAAGGTGGTTTACGCACTTCAGCCACTTTAACAACTGAAACAGCTTTAGAATTGTTTAAGGCTGAATAGGTTTGTTTGCCGATTTTTCGTTCAAGCTGTAGCGTGGTAGTCGCACAAGCGCTCAGCGCTAAAATCGAACCGAGAATGCATGTTAAATGTTTGTAATATTTCATAATTCCCTCAGTGTTGAGTTTTATTAAAGTAAGGGCTCATTCTATCAAATTTTGTGGTTAGATTCAAGGTATTACAGGGTTTTTGCTGAGGTCAGGCATGGGGAGGAGGGGGCAGGTCTAACATTGAAACTAGGTTCTTGTATAGTGTCTTATAATTAACCTTAATTGGACTTGGTTTCAATGTTAGACCTGCCCCCTTCTCCTCATGCCTGACTCCTCTGGTTCACTAGGTCCAGAGATCAAAGTCGCTATCAGAATCATTAGCTTCATCTGAAGGTGTTGCTGTAAGGCCCGAAGAAGTTGTTGTAGAGACAAATCCGCTTTTAGGCCAAGAACTACTGCTAGGATGTTGTGCTGCGTTACCAGTTTTTGATGCATCACGGTCACGTTGTTCAACACTCTTTTGGAGATTTCTAAATCCTACGCCGAGATTTTCAACGTCTTTGCTGAGAAGAGCAACTCTGTCATCACTCCCTTTGCCTTCTTCGACTGCATTTAAGAGAATTGTCTCAGATCTGGAGCGACGAGCAACAGGACTGCTATGCAGATACACCCAGATTTCACTCGCTTTATCGGCGATGTGGTTGCCAATAATCACAATGGGTGCGCCTAACAGCCCGATTGCAGTACAAGTCATTGCTAAAGTAGACACTTTCAATCCGACAAGCCCAGCCATCCACAAAATTGTAGGGCCGAATGCAACACCGAGGGCAGAGCCTACTGTGGTAATAAGGCCGCTTGCCTGAGCTCCGAGGGTTGTTACGACTAGGAATTGTGTTGCCCAGGCGATAGAAGCCGTAATAATCGGTAAGCTTGTAAACCAGGCAATAGCAGCAATAATGGCAGGGAATGAGGTTGTAATTGCGCTGATCGCCAGAGGCGCAATGAATGTCCAAAGGAGTGCAGTAAGTCCAAAGCTGACTAACCAACCCATAACACCCATTACTATTGAAATCCCTTCTTCTACTGTTTCACCAAACCAGTCGATTTTAAGGCTTCTTCCCGCTGCAAAAGCGTTGCTTGCACTTTCTGCTGGAGAAGTGAGTAATTTACCTATTCTGACTAACCAGACGGAGGCATATTGAATGAAGGCAAGGGGTACAGTGATTAGGATCGCAATAATCGCTGTTATTAGAACTAGGGTTGTAGGTTCGGATTTTGGCAGGCTCTTCTTTGATCCAAATAAAATCCCCCAGAATACAGTGGGTATCAAAGCGATAAAAATTAAAGAATAGGATAATATGTTTGGCACTGCTTCAGTCAATATTCTTGTAAGGTTTATTGCAAGTTTAAAAAAAATGCTAATAATTTTGATGGGTAGCACGAGACCAAATTTAAAAGGTAATTCTATAATTTCTGTGGAAGTCCATGTTTTTGCATTCAATGTCCAACCGCCTACGAAATTGCTGAAAAATTGTCCTAACCTTAAAATGGGACGGCCATTTACAATGCATTCTGGACGATTGGGAAATCCAATGAAAGACAAGAATAATATTCCCCATCCAAGCTGAGAAATGTCAATGGTTTCATATTGTCCATTAGCCGCTAAGGCTTTATTCTCAATAGTATTATATCCATCAAAGCCAAAAACTACGAGGAAATGTAATTTTAAAAAATTTGAAAAACCGGATGGAGTGTCATCTATGAAGTTATGACGATTTTTGGCATTTTGTAGTAAGTTATTATTGATGAAGATACTAATAAATGTGAGATATGATGTCGTAAACAGCCATACTAAAAATGATCGAGAGCGAGGTTTGAATGGATTAATAACAACATCGCTATGTTTTTTCAAATTTTTACTTTTATCGGTTGAAATATAACGTGCTTCTGCTGAAGGGGTAGGCTGCGTATGGGGGGCGGGATCGCGTCTGCTAGTCCTTTGAGGTTGTATGGTCTGCTTTACTATAAAATTGAATGTTTGACACCGAACACTGAATTCATCTACAGTCAATTTTAGACGTTTCACCATTGATTGAGGGTCTATTCCGGAACTTGTGCTTAAATCCAAATAATCTTCACGTTTATTATTTGTTTGAGTCTCCATAGTAGTTTCAAAAAAAGTTTCAAAAGCTGCAATGTACGCATCGGTATTTGCAAAGTTAAACTCTGCTTGTACGGAGTGCAGTTGGCAGAATTCATTTAAAATCACTGTTAATTGATCGAATGTTTCATTCAGCGAAAATCCGCGAGAGTTACCAGGATTAGCAAGAATATCTTTATGATCCCGAGCTTTTTTATTAATCCGAATAAATAATTCTCGAGTTTCGTCATCTATGGCGGCATCAAATCCCTTCTGTATTAGGAAGTGAAAAAGTGTATTCCTTAGGCTTTGGTCTTTTATATCGAAGAACAAATTAGTCGCACCAGAACAGGAAGTATCAAAAAGATCCAGTTCTAATCGCAGATCGATAAAAAGTGTGTCAGATTCTTCAGGATGTGAAATGGGTAGTTTCATCAGCGTGGTTAATAACTGGACTTTCAGCTTGGTATTGTCTAATTTTAGTAATGGTTCTTTTATTGTTCGTAATGTTTGCTCGGTTAATATAGGCTCATAAGCATGCCAAAGAAAAATTTGTAATATCTGTTCACTGAGGTGGGCTTTTTTTTCAGTTTGAGATTCATCACCCGAGATTTCTACAAGCTGCTCAGTGAGATATAGAAGGACAGTATTAGGTGATTGTCTATTGGTGGTCTCTACAAGAGCTTCTCTTTCTTCATCAGTAGTACATTGTTGTAATTTTGATTTTAGTTCATCCGTTGAAACTTCGACTAATTTCGTTTTTTCGACAGAACCTTTCATAAATCCTCACCGACCAATTAAATAACAATTTTAAGCTTATGGAGCAAACATGTAAAGTAAAGGGGCTCTCAGGTCCCTCAATTATGATGCATTAATTTTTAGACGGTGTTTTTCGATGCCGGTAAGGGGATTTGTGTAACCCTACAACCAGCCCTATGACTGATAATAGCCCCGTCAAAAACATGATGTATGTGCACGTTGTCATAGTGTTACCTAGTTTCTGTTATTACCTT
>CAYUMZ010000121.1:0-6187 GCA_964446105.1 uncultured Gammaproteobacteria bacterium
CTCGTGAAGGTCGTGTCCGAATCCGCCGTCGCCAGCGGCGTGCGCCGCATCGAGATAATGTCTAATTAAAGTATTGTTGGTTAACTGATTCTGCTGATCAAGGTTGACGACAGAATAAGCACTCATATATACTACAAATCAAAATTATATCGAATCAGAAAATCTTAATACTTTATTTGATTAAACTCATATTATATATTATAACAATTATTTAGCTTTATCATTATAAATGATTTGAAACTTAGGTTGAGTTGTTAATACAAGAACGAAGGCAAATTTTAGTGCTTCTAGTCAAAAGGAATTTTATTTCGTACTTTGAATTGATCTCTACCAATGAAAGGGGGTTGAATTAACATGAAAATAGATAATCCAAGCGGTATGTTTTCTGGGAAATCACAGACAAATAACGTCGCCGCTGCAAATAATTGGTTACAACATGCGATTATGGGCAAAAATTGTACTGGTGTTAAAGCAGCACTGTCAAACGGTGCTAATGCGAATCAATTATTTGATGAAGATTCTGCTCTAACATTGGCGGTAAAATCAGGTTCCATGGAGATTGTTCAAGCATTGGTAGCTAAAGGAGCTGATATCAATTTGGTGAATAAACGATTCGAATGTGCTATTGATATTGCAGGAAACTTGAAATATTATGAGATTCATAAGTATTTACTCGAACAAAGAAGTCTATTTAAAGAAACAGTATTTGATGAGATTATCGTATTATGTTGTGAGGGATTCCAACATATGACAGGTGAGACAAGTGAACGTGAAAACCTCACACTAATTGCTCATCACGCAAGTCGATTAACAGGCACTAATATTGGTGAACTATTTTCTGGTAGATTCTCTATTAATTATCAAGTGTGTTTGGCGCATTTACTATCTCTTGAAGATGCAAAATATGATGGTGAAGAGTTAGATGGCTGGAAAGCGCAACAATATCTCGCGATATATATTCATTTTCTTTTAGAGGTATATATTAAATTGCGGGTCGGAGCTATGAACCATATTAGCCCTGATCGAAGCTCACAAGAAGAAGTAGAGAATTGGATACGAAATGAAATATTAACCAACGTGGAATCATTACGTTTACTACGCGATAGATTATCAATTTGCGATCATTATTTTCACTCTCAATCTCAATCGAGAAATCTTTATAGGTCATTATCAAGGAACATTATTGCGAAATTACAGCATGTTGGGAATTACAAGGAAATAATGATAATTGGCGGATATAAAGGGCATACGTTGTACGTCTCATTAAGTGCACGAGTCTATGAGAGGCAAAATTATGTCGATATTCGTATAGATAATGTTGGCGCATTGTCTGATAGTCATAATGAAAAAAAAGAGGATGAAGTTGTGACATTGCAGCCACATCATATTGGTAGTTTTAAATTAGAAGCATTTGCTATACATAAGGAGTTTGAGGATTATATCATTGGTTTGTTTGAATCAAAATTGTTATCAGATTCCAGCCAAGATAAGAATGATGCAGAAGATAAGATTTACGATAAAAATGGAACATTAGATTCTTTGAAATCTCTGTTACCCCCGCTTGATTATCCTTATTCACGTGAACAGTGTGCTGATAACTGTGTTACTGAATGCCACAAAGTGGGGATGCTAATTCGATCTAGAACACCAGGACAACATCGTTGGATATTAGCACAACAAATCAAAGCTGCAGCAGATCCAGTTCGTGCCGAAGCTGCGAAAGCTGTTGGTGACACAAAATATTGGGCAAATAATATTGTACCAGAACTTTGTGAATATAATGGTAATATTATTGTATGGAATTTGCCTTTTTATCAAGGGTTCATTTCTCCTCTACTAGTGTCGACTATATCAAATTTAAATCCTCCTAGTGATCGATTACATAGAATGGCAAGTAAAGAAATTCTCCTGCAGAAAAAAAATTCCCAGAGATCACAAATCAATCAACATCCGAGTCTTTATATTCGTGGAATCATAAAAGAACAAGAACACTTTGACGTCACAAATAAAGAAATTACTGATAAAATTAATAGTTACATTTCGTCTGCGTTGATGAATCCAAGGTCAATGAGGCAGGATCTTATAAATGAATACCCAATCTTAGGTCTGATTCAAGACATGTTCAATTTCAAACCGACCGCAAGCCTAGATACGAAAAAAAAATTATTTGGTAATGTTAAGAAGATAATTAGTTGTGAAAAAGATAATTTACTTAGAGCGACACTCAATTTTTGCTTTGCCGTTACCTTGCTTGTCGAAGTGCATGATAATCCTCAGGCGCGTTTTAATTATGAATCCATAGAGGCTTTTAATGCTGTTAATGCTTTTTGTGCACATTCCATCGTAGATAATTCATTAAGCGAATTACATATTTTTTCAAAAATTAACTTAGCAATGCTTTATTTTCGAGTACAGCAGTATAGTAAAGCACTAGATTTATTTTTAGAGTGTGAAAATATTGTAGTTGCAAATGTAGAAGAATGCATATCATTGCTAAATCGAAATCACCAAGAATTTGATGTAACAAATTTTTGGATAGATGTCAGTAGAATGATTGAGCTATGTAAGGGGTTCATCTATATTATTCAGGATAAACTTGGTGATGGTTTGCGATCATTTGAAAATATTCTTTCATCACTTCATTATCGTGGTTTTACTCAAAAAGAAAGGTTTCAACCTGGGTATAGTTATGATCAGAAATACAAACAAGTGAAAATTGATGATGAGTTAACTCCTCAAGCTTATTTTGGATTAGCAAAAATCAATCTTTTGTATTATAAAAAAGATGAGGCTGATTTGGGGCGCAGTAATTTAGCTGAAGCAGAATATTATATTGGGTTTGCACTAAAAGCTTTGAGTAATGTCCAAAATGTAAAATTATTAAATAGAGAAATTTCCACCTGCATTGCAAAAGGCTCCGTACTTGGAGAGGAAGGAGCAGAACCTGATAATAAGAAGGTTAGGCATTGATTCATTCGATAGCTTATATCATCATGGTGGTATCGAAGATGATGAGCTAGGGAGGCAAAATTGATTTTAGTCAGAATATCTTGAAAAGTGACTGCACTATCATGCATAATCGGTAGCAATTATCATACAGGGAAGTCATCGTTATGAGAAATCATTCACGCCATCAATGGGGTGTAGGCGCAATTTCGCGGTTCATTTTGCTACTCGTTTGTACGGTCGTGATGATAACAGGCTGTTATCATAAGTTTATTGAAGAGTATGTCCCTGCGAAATGCCCAGAAAAGATTAGTGATAATATTATTCTTTGTCCATCGCCTAAAGTCTGTACTCCTGCTGCAAACCGACAAATATTGTGTGTTTTGCGACATCAAGCTGTACAGGTAGAACGTGTAGGTGAAGACATGCAAATTATCATTGCGAGCGATCGTCTGTTCAGACCTTATTCAGCGAATTTTAATGATGATTATCTGCATGTCTTAAAATCAGTAGGTTTGTTATTACAATGTTACAACAAAGTGGATGTGAGAATTGAGGGTTATACCGATTGTTGTGGTCGTGAACATCGAAACGAAGTGTTGTCTTTAACTCAAGCTAAGCAAGTCGCTAAATATTTATGGGAACATGGAGTGGATTCACGCCTACTTTATACGAAGGGATATGGAATGCTTAATCCCATCGCGAATAGCGATACGTATTACGGTCGTGCACGAAATCGACGTATTGAAATTATTTTCAGGGATCATCCTCACTGGGATTAATGTCCTATAAATGTGTTGATGCATAAGCGACTCTGGGTTATAGTGCCTGGGTGCAGCATGGAATCTTTAGAGTACAAGGAGTGTATATGCCAGAAGATGCATTAGAGCTAGTGACGCTCAGGAATAATTTTTACAGGGATAATTATCGTCGTCTTGTGATGGCGTTGCTCATTTTATTAGGAATAAATGCCGCCCTTGTTGGCGTTGTTATATATCAGTTTTCGTCACGTCCAGAACCTCGTTATTTTGCTACGAGTGCTGATGGAAAAATCACGCCCATTTATGCCCTCGATGTTCCAATGGTGTCTGCATCTGCATTATTGTCGTGGGCTAATCAAGCAGCCGTAGCAGCATTTAGTTATAATTTTGCAAATTATCGTCAAGCATTACAGGATGCGTCGGATTATTTTACACCTGAAGGTTGGAAAGATTTTCAAGCAGCATTGGAAAGTTCCAACAACCTTAATGCTGTTATTACGAAAAAGTTAGTTGTGTCTGCAGTGGCCACGGGTGCCCCAGTTATTGTCGACCAAGGTGTTATTTATGGTCGATATTCTTGGAAAGTTCAAATGCCTCTGTTAGTTAACTTTCAAAGTGCTAGCACTAACTTCCAAACACCATTATTAGTCACGTTACTCATTACTCGCGTGTCAACGCTTTATGTGCCAAAGGGAATCGCAATTGCTCAATATATTGCGGCTCCAGCGGGTGGTAAAACAGCGATTGCGGGCTAATGCAGGGAGCCATGATGAAAAGAGTTTTACTGATCACTTCGAGCGTAGTGTTAGTGTCAATGGCTATCATGGCAGTTGCGCAGCAGCAACAGCCGGGGATGTCTGCACTGCAGCAACAATTGCAACGGTTGAATGATTCGACACGGGGCGGACCTGGGTCTACCTCTGATATTAAACCACCAGTGAGTCCTACTCCAGGTGCGGCCCCTGCAAATGCAGGGGGGCCGGGCGGCAATTTTGTGCCTGGGCCTATGGCTCAACCTTCACTGGCTGGTGCGGCTCCTCAACAGGGTACTGTTGCCATCAATGCGGTGCCTGGGCAAAATGCGGCCCCAGCACCAGTACCGGAAGTTGTCGTGCCTCCCGTTAGAGCCGAGGCTTTTGCAGAAACCATTCGAACGGAACTGCCGATGACGCCTGAACAGATCCGAACGCTTAAATCGATGTTTGATGAAGCTCAAAGAGCAGCCGCTGAGCATCCTGGAGCTCTGCCTAAACCGACGTCTAATTCTCAAATTGTGGATTTATCGCCGGGTGCAACGCCACCCATCATCCGTTTACAAGGTGGGTTTGTAACATCAATTGTCTTTCTAGATGCCACTGGTTCCCCATGGCCTATAGCCGCGTACGATTTAGGAGATCCTCGCTCATTTAATATTCAATGGGATCAAAAGAGTAATACATTGATGGTGCAAGCGATCAGTGCCTATAAGACGGGTAACTTAGCGGTTGTGTTGCAAGGTTTGAACACGCCGATCATGTTAACGTTGTTACCTGGACAAAAAGCGGTTGATTATCGAGTTGACTTAAGGTTGCCAGGTTTGGGCCCGAATTCAGTCACGACCGTCACACATTTACCGGGTAAAGAAACCCCTGCTTTATTGGATGTTTTGAACGGTGTTCCCCCACAAGGAAGCACGACGTTAAAAGTCTCTGGCTGCAGCAAGTGTAATGCTTGGCTGTACAATGGAGAAATATTCTTACGTACTCGTTTTACTGTGTTATCACCTGGTTGGATAGCAACTCTGACGAGTGCGGATGGTATGCATGCTTATCAATTACCGTCTACACCAGTCATTTTGGTGTCTGATAAGGGTAAGACGGATACTTTGACAGTGGAAGGATTCTAACGCATGGCTGACGAAGGTAAATCCTACGGTGTAGGTGGTTCATCGGGACGTTTTCGAACGTTCCTTATTTTCATCATTGGTTTGGTGTTTGTGATAGGAATAATGGCTTATCTCTATCACCGACATAATGCTCAGGGTGGGGTTGAAAGTGGGGCTTCGCTCGTAAGAGCGCCCACTATCGGTTCAGTTCCAGGTGAAGCAACTACGCCTGAATATGCGCGAACTGTAGAGCAGGAAAATATTCGACAAGCTGAAGAAGCTGCCAAAAAAGGCGGTAGTTCGATTGCCACCATTGTAAGACCCAGTTTTGAAGGGGGCGGGGAATTTGAAGCGAGTGACACGGCAACACCTGGTTGTACTCTGGATGATTTGAGAAAGGCTCGAGATGCCGGTGTAAAAGCTTCCGAACTAAAATGTCGCGGTTGCTCTGCAAAAGAATTAAGAGCGGCTGGATTTACAGCCGCTGAGTTGGTGGCTGCAGGTTTTGGCGCTGCGGATCTTGGAAAAGCAGGTTTTACAGCCGCAGAGCTTAAAGCGGCGGGTATCACGGCAGCAGAATTATTAAAAGCAGGATTCAGTCCTAATCAGTTGGCTC
>CAYUMZ010000122.1:0-6109 GCA_964446105.1 uncultured Gammaproteobacteria bacterium
CGGACTGAGGCGATGTATTTCATCAATAAAAAGAACATCATGAGGTTCTAAATTGGTTAGTAAAGCGGCTAAATCACCGGCCTTATCGAGCACAGGGCCCGATGTTTGGCGCAAATTCACACCCATTTCAGTGGCAATAATATTGGCTAGTGTAGTTTTTCCTAATCCGGGCGGACCAAATAATAAAACATGATCCAATGCTTCCCGACGTGCTCGAGCTGCACCAATAAAAATCTCCATTTGCTCGCGCACAGCGGGTTGACCAATATAATCATTTAATGTTTTTGGTCGAATAGCTCTGTCAAAGGTTTCATCATCACCTTTAAGTGAGGGATCTATAATCCTATCATCTGTTATCATCGTTTATCCCTGCCTGTTTAGCCCATAGACTTTAGAGCGTATTTTATAAGTGATTCGCTTGAGACACAACCGGCAGGCGCATTTGTCACGGCACGTCTTGCATGATCGGGCTTGTAGCCTAATGTCACTAATGCACTGATTGCATCAGCGATTTCACTACCCGCAGCTTCACCGTTGGGCAACACTAATCCTGCCGATAAATTGGTTTCCCCAAACGCCGATAATTTATCGCGCATTTCAATCACTAATCTTTCTGCTGTCTTTTTTCCTACACCAGGAATGCGTGTTAATCTACCCGTATCATTATCTAAAACAGATCGAATAAAACTATCAGAATCCATTCCCGATAAAATGGCTAAGGCCACTTTAGGACCAATACCACTGACTTTAATTAAATGTCGAAATAACACTCGATCTCGTTCGTGATAAAATCCAAATAATAAATGAGCATCTTCACGCACCACTAAATGCGTGTAAAGAAAAATTTCTTTTTCATCACCTGACAAATGATAAAATGTCGACATAGGCGTTTCAATTTCATAACCAACGCCTTGCACTTCAAGCAAAATTTGGGGTGGATTTTTTTTTAGAATTTTTCCGCGCAAACTACCAATCATTTTTTGACTCCAACAATTTCATACGAGCGATATTCCCACGAGAATTTGCATGACACAATGCTATCGCCAGTGCATCAGCCGCATCAGTTTGAGGTGTTTTTTCTAAATTCAATAAAACTTTAATCATATGCTGCACTTGCTGTTTTTCGGCACCGCCATAACCCACAATCGCTTGTTTAATATGACGCGCTGAATATTCGGCAACGGAAATTCCATGATTAGCCATAGCAACTAACGCTGCTCCTCGTGCTTGACCTAACTTCAACGCCGAACTCACATTTTTATTCATGAAGACTTGCTCAATACTGGCTTCATCCGGTTGATACGTTTTTATTACCTCACAAATATTCTGGTAAATTTGACGTAGACGCTCTGCCATATCATCACCTGTTGTTTTAATACACCCGCACGTTAAATACGTGTGGCGATTTCCTGCCGTTGAAATCAATCCATAACCGGTTGTACGTGTTCCAGGATCTATTCCTAAAATAATCGTTTTTTTCATGTCGCTATGACAGGGAATTTAAAAAATCATCAGAAAACTCAGCATTCGAATGAACATTTTGTACATCATCAAGATCTTCCAACATGTCAATCAACTTCATCATTTTCTCTGCTTCTTCTCCTTCAACTTTGACTGTATTAGCAGGTATCATCGTTACCTCAGCACTGCTGGGTTGTAAATTTGCTTTTTCCATTGCATCTTTTATTTGATGAAGGTTTTCAGGAGATGTATACACTTCGACGGAAGTATCTTCACTCGTAATAATATCTTCAGCACCTGCTTCCATAGCAATTTCTAGGATTTTATTTTCATCAGCCCCAGCGGAAAAAAGTATCAAACCTTGTTCTTTAAATAAATAGCCCACTGAACCACTAGTGCCTAAATTACCACCGGTTTTTGTAAAAGCATGCCTCACTTCAGCCACTGTACGATTTCGGTTATCTGTCAAACATTTTACCATGACAGCGACACCATTCGGCCCATAGCCTTCGTACACAATTTCCTCAAGCTGTTCTGATTCACCACCCCCAGCTCCACGAGCAATCGCACGCTTGATTGTATCATTCGGCATTTCATCCGACCGCGCTTTATCAACGGCTAAACGAAGCTGTGGATTCGCATCGATATCCCCGCCTTTTCTTGCAGCTGATGTAATATTACGAATATGCTTTGTAAATTGCTTTGCTTTTATCGCATCTTGCTTAGATTTGCGATGTTTTATGTTGGCCCACTTACTATGACCTGCCATGATTGTTAACCCCGTCTGAATGATCCTAAAAAGTTGGATAATACACGAGCTCAGGGAGTCTGTCAGCAGGGCTAGCCTGAAAAATAGTGCTTTGGCGACGTGCGATTACTGAAAATCCGGTGACTCTTCTACTGAAATCATTCGACGAATTTCATCCGTCTTAAATCCTATTGCCATCGGCAACAAATGTTTTTCAAGTACTACAACATCGTATAGTTCTTCAACAACGCCTTCCAATTTCAAAGAATGAACAATATCACCTGTCTGTAAATTAATAATGAATAATCCAGATCGGGCTTCAACTTTTTTCTCATCTAATATTTTATCAAGCTCCAATCCAGAGAATGTTCCATTTTGACGACATTTTGAAGATCCAACGACAGCGAAATCATTAACAAAACTTAATCCGCGCGTATATCCAGGACAAAAAGTAACTCGTTCAAATTTTCCACTTTTCAAATCAACATAACCTAAATATCCACTCCCAGATTCCAATAACCACAATTTTCCTTTATAGATTCGAGGAGAGTGAGGCATTGATAAACCTGTACACACAATCTCTCCGGTTTTTACGTCAATTACCGATCCACCATTTTCTCGATGTTCACGCCAACCCTCATGAATATCAGCTTGCGCTACACAAGTCACATAACGAGGTTCACCATTTTCCATCGCTAAACCATTTAAATGACATCGATCTTCTGCGGCTAATTTACTGATAAATGACGGCTTCCAAAATGGTTTAAAACTATGCGTTTCACTTGTTTTAGATAAACAACTAAATAAAGTGTTAACAAAAATGACCTCACCTTTTTTATTAACAGCCACATCATGCGCATCTAAATCACCGGTGACATAAGACATTTTTGGAACGAATACGGCATCGTAATTTTGATAAGCTTGTCCTTGCAAAAGAACATCTTCGAATCGCCATATTTGATACAAAGAACTCATATACAAGGATTTTCCGTGCAATGTTAATCCCATACAACGCGGAAAAGTGCGTTCAAAAACAGATAATTTTCCGTCTTTTTGAACACCAATTAAAAATAATTTACCGGCCTGGTACGTGGTAAATAATAAACTGCATTTTTGTTCAGTTAACCAATCAGGAAATTGACGCGAAACTTCCATTTCAAATTTAGGTTTCTCTTCCTTAGACGGCGTCTCCACGGGATTTTGCATGATCATCACTCCATAAAAATTTAATTTATCCTAAAGATTGTAACTACAAAAATCTCTATCTATGAGTATAGTCAACAATTGGAATATCGCCCACAATGGCCTAAGTCTTAATAATTTTAAAATCAGAAGATGTAAAAAGCCTATTAATTGATAAAAATTGATAAAATTAAGCGAATAGGGTCAAGTCTAAGGTGTGAGTAATTAAACTGGAAATGAATTTCTCTATTACCTCAGACTTGACCCCATCTTGATAGCATTTCTATTAATAAATAATGGGGTCAATGTGAAATTAAATTGACAATGATAATGATTTTCTAAAAGTACTAACAACTTGAGATACGACGACATTTCCCTATTCACCTAGGAAGACTTTATATTCTTTGGTAAGTTCAAGTCATATGTTAACATCAGCTGATTTTTTAGACAATTTGGTTTGATTCGACATTTTAGGCTCCAATGGTTTGGAGGGTTGAAATTAATCAGCAGTTATGGCGATAATTTTTACAACCGTCAATTTTTATTTAGAAGACAAGGTGTCGAATCTGACACCTTCTCTAGTAGAAAAGGGCTCAATAGATAATTCCATTGAGCCCTAAGTTGATTGGTGAACTAATTGTTAGTATTACAAGTAGATACACCATTACCCAAATAAAAGATTTCATATGCTGAAGGCAATATCACCGGTTTTGTCAGCTTCGTGAAATCGACATTATCGATTTTCAATTCATAGGCACTGGATTGACCGGTTGCGACCCCGATTCCGCCTAACCAATTAGGGTCGTATTCAGTACCTACCCCACCCATATCGCCGTAAATAATATCGATTTTGCCCGTTTTATAAATGACAATTTGGAAGGTATTGGGTGGAATACCAAGGCTGCAACACATGGGTACTTGATCGAAGGTAATAATGATCCGATCAGATAGCACATTTTTAAACACTCCATGTCCAGCCGGCGCATTCTGAGGACTTAAATCAGCCCATAAGCCTGCGATCGTGGGAAGACCATTTAAGAGGATTTCACCACTCATTGCCCAGGGAGAAAAGCCCGCAGTTCCGTAGAAAGGAGTCAAGGTGGTAGCTCCTGTTAAATCAATTGCCCCTGGAGGTGTGGCCATTATCACGCCATTAGCGAAGAGAGTGATATTATTAACCAAACCGACATTCGGTACTGGAAATGCAAAGGGTAAGTTAATCGGCTGCATTGTGTCATCGAAACTTACGTCATCCCAACTTAAGCGATCGGTTCCTTTATCTAAGAGCGCGTTCCCTTTGCTAAAGCTGACTTGATAAAAATGCCCGTCTTTCGTCGGAGCAAAACTCAATTTATGTCCGCTTTGAATATCCACTAAATGATCCGGTTGTGCCATACAATTAGCAGCAACCTTGGCCAGCGGATTAAATACTTGACTGAGAGCGGGCTGATCCAAATAAAGCGAATATATGTCTTGCCCCTTTAAAAATTTGTTAAAAAACGAAACAACGTACCACTTTGACATTCGAGTGATTTCTGTAGAAGAAATGGACTCTCTCAAGGGCATTAGTTGCTCCATGTCAGCGATGTTAATTAGTGTGCCAGCATTATTCGTACCTGCAAGATTATTTTCATAAGTGCCCAATAACAAATCATTCACGACGTTATTGAGTAGCTGCGGTGAAACACCATCGAATACAGTCCTATTACAAGCGGCGAAGATATCAATGCTTGTTAGTCCCAACGAAAAATAGACCAACGCGTAATCATTCAAATTGCCAGGATTCTGGTCAGCGGCTAAAAGATTCGCGTGAAATCTTTGGCAGAGATTATCACCTGAACCTGAAAGATGAAGCAGTCCAGCAATATCAACAAAATATTTAGGTTTGCTATTGATCAGTTGGTTAAAAATACTGACATTGTTATCTAAATTAGTATTAACATTCGCATCTTGATAGAGCATAACAGGCACTGTTACGTTAGCAAAATCTGCGGCTGTAAAACTCCCAGGATCTGAACCATCCATTGCAACGGCCGCTTTGATTCTGGTATCCGGTAATAGCGCTGGTGAGGCACTTTGTTGTCCAGCAACGGTCATCATAGTGGTGAAACCACCCAGTGAATATCCGTAAAGCCCGACTTGATCAGCATTTATGTGCGAAGCAAACTGAGGAGCTATTGCAGGATTTTCCATCGCTGAAATAACGAAACGAACATCCTTAGAACGTCCAATTGTTCTCCCTACACCACTGGATAAGGGAATATCGGGCAAACCTAGCATGCGATTTATCGATAAATTAAAACTGCTACCGGTGTGCTCAATTCCGACAACGATATAGCCATGACTCGCCAATGTTTCGCTCAAATCACGATTTCCCGTGATTGAGGTGCTTGCAGCACCATGTGAATAAATAATCAAAGGAAAAAGCTCATTTGCCACAGGCACGCCTTCACGCGCACCATTGTTAGTCGGATAAACGGCGTCAAAATGAAGCAATGAATATCCAGGATGTGTTCCGTCATAGATGGGATTATTAAGAGTGTATTCTGATAACGGACCCGATTGAGAGGTACTGGGATACCAGACATGTAAAAACAATTCCCGCCCTGTAGGAGTTCCCGTGGTGGAGCCATTGGGATTCCGAGCAGGATCTTTGACCAACAGTACGGTATGTCCTACTTTGTATGCTCCTAGTTTTGTAGGATCAAATGGTCCTAT
>CAYUMZ010000123.1:0-6088 GCA_964446105.1 uncultured Gammaproteobacteria bacterium
CCTAATTCACGTAATGCTTCAAATGTGTTTTTAACAATATAAACAGGTAGCCCGTCGGGAATTTTTGTAGGCTGAGCGTCAGTAATTACTGGTCGTGCCCCTTTATTCTTCATTTCATCTAACTTATCCCAGTTATCTATAAATTTATTTCCCCATAATCGCTTAGAGACAGAAAATATTAAATCACCCGGCTTAATTTGACCCATATAATAGGTGACTCCAGTGATATTAATTTCTCCTGTAGGTGGAACGAGCCATTGGCCTTTAACGGATTGAGCAATTTCGTCCGGAGTCCATAGGTTATCTTTTGTGCTCATATTTATTTTCCATTTTCAAGTTGAGTGAGTATTTTGTGTAAACCGAGCAAGCTTGAGATACTATGTTGAACATAATCAATTCGGATTTCATAATCCGTTAGACTTGCATGAAATCCGCCCATTGCTCTTTGTGGGTTAGGTAAATAGAGCGCAGATTCAGGATAAAACTGAGTTTGTAATTGAAATTGAATACCCAACTTAATGGCCTTCAATATATCAGGCAAGCGATCAGCTGATCCGAAATCTTGAGTGAGTTGATAACTTGCACATAAGCCTTCCATTCGAGTTGCAGCAGGCGTTGATCGAGGTATAGCGTAAAAGCTTCCGATCCAATCTAGATAGGGTGATTCTCTACGCTGCTTATTAATGATGGTGTTGGTGATTTTTTGTGCATGTGTCAGAATTTCTGCGTGAGGTTGCAAGCGATAAATTTCATTGAGTGCATAAAGTAACCAATGATCATGATTTAATTTTTCTTCTGGTAAATCTTTGTCGCGGACGTTAATTAAATATAATGCTCCACTTACTGCTGCTTTTAACCAGCGCGGATTGGGATCGAGCTGATATAAACGAGCTAGAGCAAAAAGAGCTTCACCAGGATAGTATTCAGATTCAAAATCGGGATCTACAGGTCCGTTAAAGTCTTGTTTATGTATAGTAAATTTCCCGTGTTCATCTTGAGTATTTACTATCCAAGCCCCTAATTTTTGTAGTATTGGCAGATAATGCTTTTCTTGTGTGAGTTGTATATATTTTGCAAGCGCGAGTGCAGCCAAACCGTTTCCGCCCAGTTTAACATCGTTATTTTCTACAACAACTAAGGTTTTTTCACCATTAACGATAGCTTCTTTCATTTGATTGATTAAGAAACGAAGCCCGCGTTGGATTGCTTCAAATAATGCATTGTCCCGTCTTAATTCGTACACTTCGAGCATACTATAGACTGTACCCCCATGACGCAAAATGTTGTATTTTGGGTTGTTTTCATCTGTTTTGGGCAAATAGCTATAAGCGAATTTACCTCTGAGATCGATAGAACGGATTAAATAATCAGCTGCTAAATCGACAGAATCTAGAAGATTTTCTTTAGATAGCGAAGTTGATTTACGGTGTCCGCGATAGAGTGGAGTAATCGTTTTACCATCAAAAAATAGGCTTTCAGACTTGAATGCATAAAGTGTGAGCTGATCAAGATCTTTTATTTTATCGAAGCGATTAGTCAAATAGGGATTAGATGAAATATAACGTGAAATATTCCGCTTGTGTAAAATATTACTGCTTGTTGCTAAAGTATAAGTTGTTAATTGCTCTGGTAAGAAAGCGATATCAGAATATTGTGGAAATGCGATTCCACAGAGTGAACGTTCGAAGGTCAAAGGCTTGTTGAGGTCGAATTGGTTATGTATCGTAGATTCGGTTACGATATCCAGCTTAATCCATATGGGTTGGAAATATTCCTTGTAGAGGTAAGGAAGCTTGTTCATTGCTTGATCAATTGCTTTTATTAAACCTAACCCTGTGCCCATCGACACTTGTGCTTTACTAAATCCATTCGAAATGGAAATAAAAACGATTCTTGAAGAGGTATCAGTAGTAACTGTATTTGTAAGCTTGCTAAGGTTGAGTGTTCTACGTTCATGTAAGGCATTATACGTTTCTTGCATCAATACATTTTTATCATTGTCATTGAGTAATAAAGGTGAAGGTATTGAATTAAACCAAATTTTGGATTGATCAGACTGTGCGTCTTCCCATCTTTCAAACATGGCTTGAGCTAATTTTTGACCATGAGGTTTAATATATTTCGTATATAAAGCTTGCTCTTCAGAATTGAGGTCAAATATATTATTAAAATCGATAAAAATCATGGGGGAACCGGGTTTGCAGTTAATTTCGGTAATATGTATTTTCAGTTCAGTATCTACGATAATATCGTAAGCCATTTCCAGTACTTTATTAGGGTGAAAAGCATCAAGAAATGATGTTAGTCTTAAAATTGTATCAAATAATTGATTCTTAAATTCGGCAGGATTAATTTTATCACTGAGTTTGTTTAAGAGGTCATCTAATTCAATGCAAGTCCCTCCCTGAGAGACGTTGGACAAATCACTTTCTTTGGCACCCAGACGGACTTCCGTAATGATTTTCCAATCAGATCGCTTTCCAATGACTATAAGACGAATATCAAAGGTTGATGAATCTATTCGTTGGGTGTTGATGCCACCTTGAATAATGTATGGTTCATCTTTAATGATATTTTTAGCTTCAATATGAGCTGTGGATAAAGTATCAAATGATAAATTCTTTTTGTTGTCTAGATCGTAATGAGTGAGGTTATACCCGTTTTTTGCTTTTTTAAGGACAATAATGCCAATGCCACTATTGCCAAATTGGGGCTTTAAAAAGACAGTCGAGTTTTTTTCAAAAAATCGCTCGAGCTGTCCAGATTTACCGTTATAGAGTTCTGTATAGATACCAAGTTTAGAATCGAACTCAGCAAGAGTTTTGTAAGATAATAATTTATCTTTGGCTAAATTCATAAAGGCTTGATTTGGAAAAATTTCTCTTTCATTTTTTTCGGCCCAGTCACAAAATTTATTGTAATTTAGCGGTTTTTCTTGAATGTGAACTTTTGGACCCAAAAACCAATCATAGTTCACTTTAGGAATTGGGAGGGTTTTTTGTACGAATACATCATTTTCAAGCATGAGTCCAGGAACAGTGCCTGTATTAGGATCTATGTGGTGAAAGGCATAAATAAATAAATCGTAGCCTTTTTCTTTTAATGCTTTGCTCATCGATACGCCTCTGAACATCCATTTTTTCGCTTTAGTGCCAGGGGTGATGCCATTCCGTGTATTACAAATATAACCAATGATTTTATTATTACAGACAGGGACATTATTACGATGAGTATTGATGGGTAATTCTAAGTAAAATCCGTGTTCGTCTTTATTTCGAGGTATACTATTTGTTAATGTGTTTTCTGAAGTATTTTTTTCAGAGAGTAATTGACATATTTCGTCAAATTGCTGTTCAGTGACAAATGATGGTTGGTAATGTGTTTGTTTATTATCTGTAACAATAGGATATAGTCTACACGATAGATTGATTGCATTATTTTTAGCGGAAACAATTAATTTTGCAACAAGTCCGTAAGGTGGTGCATTGTAATGAGCATAACGTCCAGGCGAATTAAACATAAAGTTACCGATGCTGTATACGACCCACTGGTTCTGACATTTTTCAATCTCTTGAAACATATGAGCACCATGACCTAATATTAGATCAGCGCCGTTTTCGATGAGCATGTTGGCTTCTTTGATTTGAGTGGGTGATTTCCATTCGTAATTATATCCCCAGTGAGGGAATACTATGACGAAACAATCAGGATTATAGGCTTTAACTGCTCGAATACTTTTAATTATTGAATGAATATGTAAAGGATTAACACCGCCTTTATTGCCTTCTGCATAAGCATGATAATCCTTACGATAACTAGGTGATTCTTGAAAGGCACCAATCAGTGCGCAAGAGAATGTTTGTCCATCAATTTCCATGTTGATAATAAAAGGTTCGTTAGCCTCTTGTTGATTTCTTCCTGCGCCAAAATAATGAATTTTCTCTTTTTCTAAAACATTCAGTGTTTGTAAAAATCCTTCATTTCCATAATCGAAGGTGTGATTATTAGCAAGACTAACCACTTGAATATTATGTTGAAGTAGGTGAGCAGGCGCTTTTTCCACGTCACTCCAATGAATGTATGATTTTTTATCAGCATAGGGTGATGCTTTAATATTCGTAATCGGTGTTTCTAAATTAGCAACAACTAAATCAGCGCTTGTTAATATGGGTTTCATTTTTGTGAGAGGGTAGTCATACCCTTGAGATTTCAAGATATTTTCTTTGCCCGAGTCCTCAAGTCGTTGTTGATAATTTTCACCAAAACTGGTATCTCCAAGGAATAGGATTTCAAGGGAAGTTTTTCCTTTTTTTGTACTGAGTTTCAGCTTTCGCTGTGATTGTGAAGGGGTAGCCGCATCCTGGGCTATAGGGTAGTCCATTACTTGTGTCATAGTAGTTTATCTTTCCTTGTTTATCCTAGGCGGAAGTATAGACGATTCGGGCTCTTTGAGCCAAGGATTGGCCTTGAGATTGAAGACTTATCGCAATTGAGAATCATTCTCAATAACGTTGACAGCTAAGGCTAGATTAGGTGATAATCGTTAATACTAGTGTTATTAGGAATCGCAATGCTGACTATTAAAGACTTACATGTTGGAGAAGAGGCTAAAATCAAGGGTTTCAGCCAGTGCGATCCTCATTATCGTCAAAAATTAATGGCTATGGGTTTACTACCTGGCTCGATCATCAAACTCACTTGCGTCGCGCCTCTGGGGGATCCATTTCAGGTAGTTATTCGCGGCTCTGTATTGAGTTTACGTAAGGCCGAAGCTTCAGTACTGAATTTAGAGAGAATTGTTCCATGAAGCCTGTCACCGTTGCATTAATTGGAAATCCAAATTGCGGTAAATCAACGGTTTTTAATGCACTTACTGGCGGTCGTTCCCATGTCGGTAATTGGCCTGGCGTCACTGTAGATAAAAAAAGTGGTGCCTTTTGCGAAAATGGAACTTCCGTTGAAGTCGTTGACTTACCCGGTATTTATAATTTAACGGCTGTTTCTTCAGAACGTGCGATCGATGAAAAAATTGCTTCTGAATTTATTGCGAGTGGGCGAGTCGATGTTGTCGTCAATGTGATTGACGTAATGAATTTACAACGACATCTTTATTTAACATCTCAACTCATTGCAATGGAAGTGCCCGTTATTTTAGCAGTGAACAGAGTCGACGTTTTGAAGAAAAACGAACAGCAGTGTGATTTTAGAAAATTGGCCGATTTAACGGGATGTGTGGTTGTTCCATTATGTGCTGTTAAAAAACAAGGCATCATAGAGTTAAAAAAAGCGATTATTCAAGTTTTATCTTTGAATGAAAAGATACAGCCGCATTTTGCATTTCCTGATACTATCGAAAAAGGAATTGAATCACTTAAACAATCGGCTGGAATAGAAAAAAATTGGCAGGCATTGCAATTACTGTGTGGGGATATTACAGAATTAAATCGAACTAAGGATCGTAAAGAAAAGGTCACACTAATTAAGAAAGAAATCGAACAAGAATGTGGTGAAGAAGTTGATATAATAATAGCGGGTACTCGATTTAGCTGGGCTGCTGATATTGAAAAACAAGTCATCGTTAAACAAAATGCCGAACAAAATACACCAGAAAGTCGTTTAGATCGTTGGATACTCGGCCGCTTTCTCGGAATTCCCATTTTTCTTGTTGCTATGTACACGATGTTTTTATTCGCTATTAATTTGGGTGGTGCATTCCAAGATTTTTTTGATAAAGCTTCCGAAGCAATTTTTGTAACCGGTGTGGCTCAATTATTAAATCAAATTAATGCGCCTGATTGGGTGATCGCAATCATTGCGAACGGTGCAGGTAGAGGTATTAATACTACATTGACATTTATTCCGGTCATAGGCGCCATGTTTTTTTTCTTAGCTCTTTTAGAAGGCACGGGCTATATGACGCGCGCTGCATTTGTAGTGGACCGATTGATGCGATTTATGGGACTTCCGGGTAAATCTTTTGTTCCCATGATTGTGGGATTCGGATGTAATGTCCCTGGTATTATGGCATCGCGAATGATCGATAATCATCGAGATAGAATTCTCACTATCATGATGAGTCCGTTTATGT
>CAYUMZ010000124.1:0-6088 GCA_964446105.1 uncultured Gammaproteobacteria bacterium
CCCGCTTTTTTGTGAGATAAACTACCTAATTGATCAATCAGTTGATAAAATCTCTCTGTTGGCAAAGGATAGGATTGGTCTTGATATTCCCAAATCGGTTTTACCCCTCGATCCAACAACGTTCTTGCAATTTCGCCCTTTTGTGCAGAAAGAGCGATCATCAAAACTGCGCTATACGCATCACCAGCATTATCAACTAATTTTTCATCAATCAATTCTTCTACAATTTCCCACTGCCATTTTTCCGCCGCAGGTAACAGTGGAAATTCAGAACACCCTCCCATAGACCAATCAGCGCCATTAAGTACCAAATAATGAGCAAATAAATAGTGTCCCTTTTCAAGAGCAATAACTAGAATTTTTCTTAATATTGTTGGAGTAAAATGCGACAAAAATTTCCCAACGAATTGACGAAGAGCACCCCAATCAGAATCATCCCAAGACCAATATTGTTTGAGCAATTCATGAACGATGTTACTAAACAGCTCTTCATTAACTCCATGGGTTACTTCGACTGCACTTAACCAATGTTGGAGCTTTTCCCAACGTTTATTTTTCGCCATATAGATTAACATCTGCTCACGGCCCATATATTCGAAATGGCTGGCCTTCCCTTGAGCAATTATATGATCCACTAATAAGGCATCATTGTGCATGAGCTTAAATTTATCTATCTCGCCGTCTTTAATGAGTTTATTAGCGATAGTAAACTCTTCATCAAGAATTATATTTGATAACAGATTGCGATTTCCAATGATGAGGTATTTACAATCTATATTCAGCTTCGAAAAGATCCGCAAAAAGGGATAATATCTTTTTTCACAGCAATCTCGAAACCAGGGCTCTAATTGGTAGATTGAACTTTTACAGACCAGTATAAAAGGTAAGAATTTTTCTTCGTTAATATTTTGAACAATGAGCCGTATTAATACTGCTTGTTCAACCTCAAAACTCGTGGGCGGTTTAGCGCCGGCCTCTAATAATCTAATAACAACATCCATTCTCATCTCAGCAAGGGCTAAAATAAGTGCGCAACCAAATTTCGCATTATCTTCAAGGTCTGTCTTTCTTTGAGCAATTAATAACACTAATTCCCAGTTTTGATATCTTGCCGCATCTACAATTGCCGTCTCACCGCGACGATTAACGACTGACAAATCCGCACCCATTTCCAACAAGAATTCAGCATCGGACATGTATCGCATTGAATATACATAATGTAATAATAACATTCCCAGTGCGCGCTTATCTTCACACGGGTATTCTTTAAGATATAATCTTATAGCTTGCGTGGGAACTCGTCTGTTTTTCTCGAGAAGCTCTCCCAAAGAAGCATAATATTTTTTTAATTCCTCAATTTGACGTGGTGTCCCATAAGAAAATACATAACCAAGGTACAATCCTTCTCTGAAACTTATTAAATTAATATCGGAATTAGTTTCTTGTATTAATTTTCTCGCCAAATCAAATTCGTAAACCTCAAATAAATGAGCAATAATAGGATCATTTTTTTTAATCAATTTTCTATTCATTAGCTCAGCGAACAAAGATTCAGCGAGATTATTCGGCCTTAAAAGACGCATGAGCATTCTAATGTAACCGCGATTAATCATATCGATCGCCAAAAGAGAACCCGTATCAGGATTGGGCTGCAATAATAGATTGACGGTGACATCGGATAGTCCCAAAAGAAACTCAAAGTCTGAACAAGCAAATTTTTTATTTCGTTCGAATGAGTTATTATAGAGTTCATTCGCCCGTCGAATATCATTCAATCTCATCGACTCCGTATAGAAGAAGACTGTATGAGAATTAATTTTATGACCCGGCAGATAAAAAATGATTGGAATTTTGAAATACAGATTTACCTTAATATTATTCGCTTTGGAATATCGAATAAATTCTTGCAATAATTCCTCTGCGAAATCATAAGCCAATAAACGAGCTTCCAATGTATTTGCACAAATACAAACAACTGTTCGATACGGATTATACCGTAATCGTGCTAAAACTTCATTCGTTCCACCAAATTGCTTTCGAAGTACTAGATTTTGTTTTTTAAATTCTTCTAAATTATTGGGGGAGTGTAGACAAGTGTCGTTTTGCCATTGTTCTGATACAACATTAATATTTTGATTCTCAAGGTCTATATCAAAAGGTCTAACTACAGTTCCTCTATCTCGAGTGAGTAAACGATTCATGAGAGAATCGTCGCAATGAGTCATCAAACCATATAATTTATTCGTTCGCTGCTTAAATGCGCCAAAAACAGAACTCATCATTTTATTATCAATTAACGTGGTGGACTGTATTTGTGAATAACCGCGCTTTTCTTCTGCTGTGTACATCGGAGTTTTACTCGTTCTTTCTACCACTTTTCTTTCGTGGGTAACAGTGTGAGAACGACGATCATATGGCCGTAAATTTTGACGACGCGAACCATTTTCCCCCGGAATAATGCCCATTATAAAACGATGGCTATAATCAAATTCATCCGAACGCAACGATTTCAGTAAATATTGATCAGCAATAATCGATTTCAACCCATCGATAAAATTCCCATGATAATACAATCTGCAAAAATGAAATTGTTCTGAAGTTAATGTAATAATACATGCATCGAGAGAGAGATAAACTTCTTCTTGTATGGGCAAATAATGTTTTAAAAAACCCAAAAATGCTTTAGCAATAGTTTTATCAACAAAACAAAACTGTATTAAAGAAATTCCTGGTATGAGTTTTATCTGAGCTCGTTGAAAAAAAAACTCTACTATTAATCCATATCGATTATCAACCAACTCGGGATATATTGCATATCGACTCTTGAGCTTTTCCTCAGCCTCTATCCATGATACTCCTGAAACGACTGACAGAATAAGATCATCAATGATTTTGCTCTGAGTGGTTTTTCTCAGAGTCATGCCTAAACCTGGAATTGCTATAGGGAAAATTTTTGGCAACACGGCGGAGAGCTTGTTTCGTAGTTTCTGCACTTGTGATTTCAGATACATTTTATAACGTCTTTATAACATATTTGCCGTGTTTTTTCTACACCTTCATTCTATACTATTAAGGTCAAACCTGACCCATCATAAGGAACGTGTTATGCAATACCATTGTGAGAAATGCGATATGGCTGTAAAAGGCATTGCCTGCGCAAAATGCAATGCCGAACTGGTACCCGACCAGATTACTAAACCCGACGGAACCAAAATCCAAGTGGCTAAATGCCCCAATGGTTGTGGTAAAATCAAATCACCCCAGTGTTGCGGATCGGATATGGAAACGGAAACAGAAGGGAAAGGTTAACTTGGCTTAACCTTTTAACAGACTAGATTGAACTTTTTGTAGCCACCCTTCCGTGGCCCCTCCCCATTGCTTTGTAGCCTAGAAGAATAACTACGAGCAAATCCTATCATTTTCATCCCAAAATGTCAAGCAAGCTCTTTGATTTATTAATTTTAATTCAAAAATATGGCTGCACTAGGACCATACCCGCTTGATTTCGTCAGTCGATACACTAAATTCTTGTACTCTTTTAACTCATTTCTTAAAAAATGAATTTTTAACATTCAGGTACTTGATGAGTAACGATCTTAGATCTTGGATGATTTGTGAAAAGCACTGCCTGATGTTGTACTCATAATCCCTCTGAGTTATGCACAGTGCTTCTCATTCTGAAGAACTTTGATTCACTTTTTCATAAGCACTGGCAGGGAACTTCTATAACCTATTGATAAAAAAGGATTTTTAATTACAACCCCATTATTTAGCCAGTGTAAAAAAGGTCCATAAAGATCAAGCAGATAGGTGATTTATTGAAACCTTATTCACAAAGTTATCCACAGGAACTGTGGATAAAGAAGGTCTAAAGCTGGAAAGAATATATTATCTTTATTTATATCAGCGAGTTACGTTAAATCACTATAGTGATTTATCAAGACCAGAAACGATATAAGAGCCGAGCAATGACGTAAGATGCAACGCAATCAAAGCAGCAAATCCAGCGATAACATCGTCTAAAATCATCCCAAATCCACCCCGCACTTTCTTATCAATCCAACGAATGGGCCAAGGCTTCCAGATATCAAACAAACGAAAATACGCAAATCCTAGAATGATCGCCCACGCTTTAATCGGCATACCGATCATAGTGACAAGATATCCGATGAACTCATCAATATTCATGCCAGGATCATCATGAAGCTTGATCTCTTTTGATAATTGATCGCACGCACTAACGGCATAGAGCCCTAAAAGGACTACAGTGATTATATAAGGAATGAGTGTTAGCTTTGCCAATACACAATACACCGGGATAGCCATTAGCGTTCCCCATGTGCCCGGCATCTTAGGCAGCAAACCACTTCCAAAGCCATAGCATACAAAATAACGCGGGTCTGTCCATACTTTGCGAGCGATGTCTTCTCTAATCATCGTGAGCTCCCTCGGATCGGATGTCTAAGGCAATTCCTTACCCAAAAAAACATGCTGAGCAATCGTATCTAGCACGCCATTCACATATTTGAATCCTTCGATGGCACCAAATTTTTTTGCCATCTCTAATGCCTCATTGATAACAACTTTATAGGGCACATCTTTTTCAAACAAAAATTCGTAAACAGCAACTCTCAGCAATGCTAATTCAACAGGATTTAAATCATTTAACGAACGATCAGCGGCTGATACAATTAATTGATCAATCTCTTGCGTTTTTTGTGTAACGCCTTTCAAAATTCCAGCAAAATATTCACCATCCACTTTACCCATATTATTATTTTGATTAAATTGCACTTCAATTTCCAATGGGGATTCTTCTGTCATTTGCCATTGATAAATCGCTTGCATAGCAAGCTCACGTGCACGTCGACGCTCTTTAGGCCGGAATTTCTTCATCACTTTCTTCACTCGATTCCAAACGCAATATTTCTTCCCGAAATGCATTGACGTCTTCAAAACTACGATAAACCGACGCATATCTCACATACGCCACTTGATCCAATTTTCTCAATTCTTCCATCACAAATTCGCCAACAAGCGACGAGTTGACTTCACGTTCACCCGTTTCTCGCAATCGTCGCAAAATTGAATTCACAGCGGAATCAAATGCTTCAACACTCACAGGTCTTTTCTCTAACGATCTTAGCATACCTTGTCGCATTTTATCCACATCAAAAGGATTGCGAGCGCCATCGCGCTTAATCACATGAGGCATTAATAATTCTGGCATTTCGAATGTGGTAAATCGTTCGCGGCATTCATTGCATTCGCGACGACGACGCACTTGATTTCCGCCACCCACCAAGCGTGAATCGATCACTTTTGTATCATCAACTCTACAAAAAGGACAATGCATAATTTCTCCTGTCGGAAGGTGTAGGAAGGGGTCAAGTCTTGACAAATAGACAAATGAATATTTGTCTATTTGTCAAGACTTGACCCCTTCCTACAATCTCTACCTAATCATAAACCGGAAATTGAGTACACAAATCGCAGACTCTTTCCTGAATATCCAAGCGCAATTGCGTATTATCAAAGTCAGCTAATATTTCGCCGATCCAATGCGCCACTGTTTTAACTTCATTTTCTTTAAATCCACGCGTGGTAATAGCCGGCGTTCCGATTCGTAATCCACTCGTAATAAACGGTGATCGTTGTTCACCAGGCACTGTATTTTTATTGGCGGTAATTTGTGCTTGACCTAATGCCACCTCTGCATCTTTACCTGTGATATTTTTCTCAGTGAGATCCAATAAAAACATATGATTGTCTGTTCCACCGGAAACGACTTTAAATCCTATATCGGAAAAAACTTGCGCCATGGCGCGGGCATTTTTAATTACTTGTTGTTGATAATGTTTAAATTCAGGATCCATCGCTTCTTTAAACGCAACCGCTTTGGCTGCAATAGCATGCATTAATGGACCGCCTTGTGAGCCTGGAAAAATAGCGGAATTTAAACGTTTTTCTAAATCAGGATTACTTTTCGCTAAAATTAATCCGCTGCGAGGACCACGTAAAGTTTTATGCGTGGTTGTGGTGGTGACATCAGCAATTTTTACAGGAGAAGGATATAAACCTGTCGCAA
>CAYUMZ010000125.1:0-6076 GCA_964446105.1 uncultured Gammaproteobacteria bacterium
AGAGATGCATCAATATTAACAAATTTCAAAGTATTATTGGCAATAACATTAGTTTTAACGGGGGACATCCATTGATGGTCTAACACATAATCTTTAGGGAAAACGCCAAATACCCAAGGTGCGTCTTGTCGCACTATGTCTATCATTTTCTGAATAATGGCAGCTCTCTCATCAGAATTCTGCATATTTTTCATTTTTTCGAATAATTGATTAAAACTCTCATTATTGTAGTTTGCGGCATTTTCACCGCCAAATTTCACTTTTCCGTTGGGGCCGTAGAGTAAAAAAAGAAAATTCTCAGGGTCAGGGTAATCCGCATTCCATCCCCACATAAAAATTTGCTCTGTGCCTGTTCTCATATTTTCTTGAAATCGATTGTATTCTGTACTTCTGATATTGAGCTCAATTCCGAGTTTCGCAAATTGTTTCCTCATCCAATCAAAACGTGCTTTATCATCTGGCCCACTGGAGGATGGCACATCATAATTCAACAGCAATGGTTGGCCTGAGATTAAATCACGTCCATTCGGGTATCCCGCTTCACTTAACAATTGCTTCGCCTGCTCAATGGTCAAATGAGTAACTGGATTTTTATCATCACCATAACCAAAAATACCCGGTGGAATTGGCCCTTGAGCAGCAAGTCCTCGGCCATTATCAAAAATAGCAATATACTCTTCAAAATCGATTACTGCTGAAATTGCTTGCCTCAATTTCTTACTTTTCTCACTACTACCACCGACCACAGGGTCCATCATATTAAAGCCCATGTAAAAGATACTGGGGCTCACTACCGTTTCCAATCGAATTCCATGGTCTTTCAATTCAGGAGTTATATCAGGATCTCCATTTTTATCAATTCGTATGGCTTGATCAAAACTATCAGAACCAATGGCCGAACTATCATAATATCCTTGCAAAAATTTGTTCCACCGAGGAATTGATTCTTTTTCGAGTGAAAAAACAAATTTTCTAACCAAGGGTAATTTTTTTCCCGCATTAATCAAATATCCTTTTTTCAAATCGTTTGGATCATCACTCATTGTAGGAAAATAATCACGCTGATAAAACGGATTTTCTTTTAGTACCATACGATGGTTTGGATTATTCTCTGACAAATAATAGGGTCCTGTCCCGACAGGAAACCAACCTATAGTCAAATTATGCTCACCCAGCCCAGCTTGCGAATAAAATCGATCAACCTCCCACGGCACGGGCGCGAAAAAAACCATCGCAAGCCAATAGCTAAATTGCGGATATTTTCCTTTTAATGTAATTTGAAAATGATGCGCATCAATTTTTGTAACACCGGTTATTTCAAGATTTCGTAAGTCTATAGCACTGTTCTTTTTCATTAAATCTAAAATCTGATCATGGAATTCTTTCATGCCGAGAATATATTGTGACATAACACCATAAATTGGCGATGCAACACGGGGATCAGCTAGCCGCTTAATTTCATATATATAGTCATCAGCAATAAGCTCTCGAGTACTCGTAATTGGGAAATCATCTAAGCTATCGATGGATTCCAATACTGATTCTTCAATTGAATGATAATCAAATTGGCCATTTTGTTCACGTGCAAATGCAGGGTGAGGATAATAATAAATTTTAGGTTTTATGTTGATATCGTAACGACTAAAAGCAACCTGATTTTCTGGAGCATTTTCAGGAATCAATTCACCTTTATTATTCAAATAATCAATTTTTGGAAATGATGTTGCCGTTAGGGGCTGTAATGTATAGGGGCGTTTGAAATAATTATATTGCAGCAAGGGCTCATAAATTTGAGCCGTAAATCGAATTTCATCGGCGGAATATGATTTAGCGGGATCAAGCGTTTTTGGTGGTGCTGAAAAAGAACTGTAGCCAATCTTTTCACCTTCTGTACCTGACTCGTGTGGATTATTCCACACCTGATCGCAACCGATCATTCCTGATATCAAGAGCGACAGTGCAATAGCCTGTTTAAAATGCTTAATCCGTATGCGCATAATATCCATAACAATGAAATGTAATTAATTATCGTATGTTAACCTATCAAAGTTATTCATGACCAGACTAATGTGATACTTCTGTTTGAGGATGGGGTCAAATCTTAACCATTACTATATTGATTTACTTGAGCCAGCCGCAGAATCCGGACGATCATCTTCGTCAGTTTTTTTTCTAATACGCTCGATAAGTCGAATTGGTAATGAAGCTTTTCTGGTTCGTTTGCCAGGCTCTAGCGCTGGCGCAGGAGCTGAAGCAGCTGGAGTTGGGGTTTTACCTTTACCTCTAGCGGCAATTGCTGGCGAGTTATGGGGCACTCCAGCATACAATTTGACAGCGGGTTTTTGTCTTCCTGGCTTTTTCCTATCTTCATCTGAATTCGCAACTACCCTGCGGGGTTGCGCAGATGCGGTTGTCTTTATATCCGCATTTGATCCCGCAGGAAAAAATCGTGTCCCTGAAAGAGTGGGCACTGATTTGCCTTTTTGCGGAGAGCTCTCTTGAAGATCAAAAGAAACTGTTCGCCTGCGCTCCTCTGGCTTCGTCGGACTTGGCATAGTTTCTTTGGGAGAGAGAGGAGGCGCCATTTTATCGTGTTTACTACTTTCTTGCTTGTCGACACTTTTTCTCTCCAACGGAAGAATTTGCACCTTTTCAACTAGACTTTCCTTATAAGTCAAAAAATCCAGTAATGGTGTCAACCACTCTTCTTCATTTCTATCTTTGTATTCATTTTGATCTTTTAAAAAAAGCCTCAACGAGTCTCGAATAATTTCTCTAAGCTGAGGAAGCCATTCCTCTTTAAATTTTTTTTTAAAATCCGAATCTTCGTTCAATATATTAGTAACTGCCTTTTGAACCATGTCTTTTAGCTCAGAAAAGCAATCCATCAAGGATTTTGCAATAACTTCCTGCTCCGATTTACCTTTATTTCTATCAATTGCAATATCGTACAGAATGGAGTCTACATAACGCATGAATATTTGATGATGATTATTTTCTCGATCTATACTATCAGAAATTGCTTTGCATAACTCAGAAAAAGTGGCTTTAGCTTTCTGCTCATCTTGAGCGGCACCTGCTTCAACCTTGACATCCATGATCATCACCCTCCATAAGCCCAACAAACAACCCCAACCTTCTATTGTGAATAGTATGCCTATCGACTTTACAATTCCAGAGACCTTTACTCTAATTGATGTAATTTTTTACCTATACAACTCGAGCACTTTTTTACTTCAATCTTTTTTGAGTTATATACTAGCACTTGGAAATAAATAACTTGCACCTGGTGTATCAGAGAGTTGCGCCAAATCATGATTGTAAGATGGTGGATTTAGGTTAAAGACATTTTTTGATAAAGCAATAAACTTTGACAACATAAAGGAGCAAAAGGGCAAGAATAGTAGACTGAGCTCTCTTTCCACAAGGCGGAAGCAGTTGAAGGACTTTAGGCTTCCTACTCAAGGCAGGCTTGCACACCATCTTTACAAACGCGCTCCCTTACGTGATTAATATGTTAGTTCAGATACAACATCCTCGTCCTATTTGCTCACTTCAAGTATAGCACATGCATCAAGTATTTACCAATTGTCAATAGTTGTTTTTAAAA
This sequence comes from uncultured Gammaproteobacteria bacterium, assembly GCA_964446105.1. Taxonomy (GTDB): domain Bacteria; phylum Pseudomonadota; class Gammaproteobacteria; order JAIEPX01; family JAIEPX01; genus JAIEPX01. The sequence continues at coordinate 3,611 of CAYUMZ010000125.1, forward strand.
TGTGTGATAATAAAGCAACTAATATGATCAAAATAACTTTAATTATATAGATATTGGGCGACGCTTTATCACCTAACTGGTGAAGAATTGCTCAATGTAACCGGCTTGCGACGTATGCAATATGAAGGCTAAATTTGATATATTACGGTGATGACTATGCCCATAAAAAATATTATTCATGTAGCTATCGCAACGCCTCTGCGACAGCATTTCGATTATTTGCCCCCTGAAAACGTGGACGTCACTCAATTGAAAAGAGGCATGCGAGTATTGGTACCCTTTGGCGCTCAAAATAAAGTGGGTATCGTCATAGAAATTGACGATCACAGCGATTTCCCCAAAGAAAAGCTTAAGGCAATCACAAAAATTCTGGATGATGCACCTCTACTAGACGCATCAATCATTGCTTTATGTATGTGGGCTAGCCGTTATTACCAACATCCCTTAGGTGAAGTTCTACACTCTGCTCTACCCACGCTTGCGCGTAAATCAAATTTACTCATTCAATACAGCTATGATTATTTTTACCCCAATACTTCTGAAGCACTTCCAAAATTAACATCTCGTCAACGCGAATTATATGACATGCTGTTAAAAAAACCGGGGTTAACAGGCAATGAATTAAAAAAAAACGGGTTTAATAAAACAATTATTATTACAGCTTTAGAAAAAAGAATTATTGTGAAGTCGCTCAATTTAATTGAAACCCATTTTAGCAAAACATTGCCCAACAACTTGACAATAAAATTAAATCCTGAACAAGAGAAAGCCGTAGATGCTATAAATCAACAATCTCAATTTGAATGCTTCTTACTAAACGGCGTGACGGGCAGTGGCAAAACAGAAGTTTATTTACGAACCATCGAACAACAATTACAACAGGGAAAACAAGCGATTATTTTAGTGCCTGAAATCGGACTCACACCCCAAACGATCGATCGCTTCACATCACGATTTAATGTACCCATCGCCGTATTGCATTCCCGACTTTCGGAAAACGAACGATTGCACGCTTGGCTCGATGCACAATCTGGTCGCGCAAAAATCATCATTGGTACCCGATCTGCGATTTTAACTCCAGCACCAAATTTAGGGATCATCATTCTTGATGAAGAACACGACATTTCATTCAAACAACAATCGCGATTTCGATATTCTGCTCGAGATCTCGCTGTGATGCGATGTAAATTTTTAAATATTCCTATTATTATGGGTAGCGCTACACCTTCTTTGGAAAGTCTATACAACGTCAATCAAAAACGATTTACCGAATTGAGACTTCCTCAGCGAGCAGGAAGTGCATCAGAACTTCAATACAAATTGATTGATTTGCGGCGCGTAAAATTGCAATGTGGTCTTTCTCAAGAATTAATAGATAATATCAACCATCATTTAAAAGCTAATAACCAGGTATTACTCTTCTTAAATCGCCGAGGCTTTGCCCCTCTAATTTTATGCCATTCTTGTGGATGGACAGCAGATTGCCCACACTGTGATGCAAAATTAACCTATCATCAAACAAAAAATCTATTATGTTGCCATCATTGCGGAACCCAACGACCTCGCTATTCAAAATGTTTACAATGTCAAGGTGATCAATTGATTACATTAGGCTTGGGAACTGAGCGTCTAGAACAGCATTTAAATCAATTATTCCCCAATGTCGAAATAATTCGAATCGATCAAGATACTACACGAGGAAAAAATTCTTTACCTGATTATTTGGAAAAAATAAAAAACGGTCAAAAACAACTTCTCATTGGGACACAAATGCTCGCTAAAGGACATCATTTTCCGAATGTAACATTAGTGGGACTCATTGATGTAGATAGCGCCCTATTTTGCAGTGATTTTCGAGCGATAGAAAGACTTGGACAATTAGTTGTACAAGTTTCCGGCCGCGCGGGACGTGAAGACAAAAAGGGAACTGTTGTGATCCAAACTCATAATCCAACTCACCCCTTACTGGTTCAATTACTTAGTCAAGGTTATCAACATTTTGCAGAAAATTTATTAAACGAACGGCGTGCCGTTAATTTACCTCCATTCACTTATCTTGCTGTACTTCATGCTGAAAGTACAAAACCGCATCAACTAAGCCAATTTATCAATCAAGCACGAGATGAAGGATTATTAATTTCTGCAAATAGTTCAATAAAATTAATTGGCCCTTTACCCTCACCGATGAGTCGCAAAGCAGGACGACATCGTAGTCAATTAATTATTCAAGCAGAACATCGACAAACGTTGCAACAGTGGTTGTCGCATTGGATTCAAAAACTTTCGACTAATAAGTTAGGACAGAGAATTCGATGGGTTGTAGACGTTGACCCCGTTGAGATGACCTGATTCAGCATTTCCCGGTTAAGGATTATTTTGGTATTGGATACTGAATATCCTCTATATTGGCGCATTTATTTTTTATACCGGGAAATGCTTCCTTTAATATATTTAGTGGAGAGAATC
>CAYUMZ010000126.1:0-6061 GCA_964446105.1 uncultured Gammaproteobacteria bacterium
GAGAGATTTTATGGCTAAAAAACTATCAGCAGTGAAAGAAGCATACACAAAGTCTGAAACTTTGGCATACCTCGCTGATTACACTGGTTTAACCAAAAAAGAATGCGCTAGCGTTCTCGAAGGCTTGTCTAACGTTATCGCGAGTAGCTTGAGCCCTCGTTCAGTTGGGGAAGTAACTCTTCCAGGATTACTCAAAATCCGCCGTATCAAAAAACCTGCGACTAAAGCTCGTAAAGGTATCAACCCATTCACTGGCGAAACCATGATGTTCAAGGCAAAACCTGCTCGTAACGTCCTGAAGTTCCGCGCTTTGAAAAAACTCAAAGAAATGGTGAACTAATCCTGGCTGCCCCCCGCCTGAGCTACCTTCGAAAGACGGGTACTCTGGCTCTGGGGGCTTCTTGGCCCCTTCCAGGCCACTCTCTGACCAGCTCAAACCCTCAAACCCTTGTATCCACGGGGCTTCTTCCTCTTAATACTTTCTTAACCTCGTTGTGGTATTATTCACTCCATAGCTAATAGCTAACTTGAGTTTAGGTCGAATGACCCCAAATAGCTTAAAGCGAGTAAGAGTTAACAGAGGAGATTGAAGATGAAACAACATGATCCATTAGATCCAAGTAATTCAAATAACGGTGGTTCCGGCACAGTCGATCCGACTAAAAAAGAAACTAGAAAATCGAGTGATATCGTTATTGAATTAAATGCGGCAAAAGACGAACTCTATAAACTTGTTCGAAAACTGGGCAATCCAAAAAGTGACAATATCATTAAGAAACTAGACGACGCCAACGAAGAATTGCACACTTTTTCTGAAGGCAGCTTAATCAAACAAATTGAAGAACAACACAAAAAACTTAAAGAAGAAATTCTTGCCGAAGCTAATCTCCAAACAGAAAACCAAAAACAAACGGCTAGCGATGCATTACAACATTATTTCAACAAACGCCTAGAGCTCGCTCGTGTTCGTCAACAAGAAATTAATCAAAATGATAAACAAAAGAATGATGCAGCCAACTATATCTGCCAAGCCTTCGACACCCCCAATGAGATCAAAAAATTAGTGATGGCTGAACATGCAACATTAATGGAGCTCGATGGGAAATTAAAAACTATTGAAGCTAAAATTAAAGTGGAAAAAGACGCTGCAGAAAAACTGAAACAAGAAGATGAAAAAAAGGAAACTGAAGCACAGAAAGAAAAAGTAGAAAAACATATACAAGAAATGATGAGCTCTGTGATTTCTGATTTAGGAAATAAGCACAACCATATCACTCGAAAAGAACAGGGCATTTTCTTCAATAAAAAACATATCGTCAAATTTGAGAATGGCATATATACCTCAGAATCCCCTGTAGACTTAGCAATGACTGTTAAAGCGCATGGTCATAACGATTTTGAATTTTCTACAGGATCGACTGAACAAGGCGGTTGGATTTTAAGACAATCCATCAAAGAAATGCTTAAAATCGGCATCAAAGATATTTCATTGACCAAAGAACTTCGCGAAAAAATGTACGCCCCTCGCAGAGCAAACAATTTTGCCGATGCAGTATTAGAAGGTCGACGCACACTCAATTATTTCGAAATGGAAGAGTTACGGCAGCTCGAAAGAATTTGTAATGCTAGCCGGTCAGCGTACAACGAGATCAAAGGTAATAATATTTTTGATGAAAAAGGTGAACTTAAGAAGGGTACTAAATACACTCCAGAAATCGTGCATCAAACCAATACCTTTATGCGCCTCACCGAGGATAAAGATCGTCTCGCTTACTTAGAAATTCTTTTCCCAGTAAATAAAGACATCGAATTCAATAAATTCGTTGCAGAACTTGAATCTCGACAACCCAAAATTACTTTGGATGGCCTCACTCCAAAAGAATATTTCGAACAAAAAATGATGTGGAGATGGAGTCGAAATACATTCAATGCGGGTTACAGAAAAGAGAAACTGGCTGATTTCAACAAAGATACTTTAACCTCTGATGATCGCAAAAAACTATACACCGAAAATAAAGACTCTGAACAGCTGTCACTGTACGCCGGGTCAGAACAGTTGACGAATCAAGACCGAATTGATCTCATTAAAACCTCTTTTGAAAACGTTCAAGAAGGAAAACAAAATCAAATAGGGATATATACACACCCCATACTGAGATCTCGATCGGTGAGCGGCGATGATATGAAAAAATTCATCGACAGAACGCTGCCATTATTTAGCAATATTGTGGTTAAAGCAGCGGATAATAAATCCACAGACTATAACGCCACCACACAACAATGCATGGACTCGATGGCCGCATTACGTGATGAAGCCAAAAATACTTTTGTTAGTGAAATTCAAGCTCGAAACCCTAAAGCATTTGAGAATTTCTACAAAAACAAATTATTACTCGATGAACTTGAAAAACATGTTCATGAACACCTGCACAATACGCTTATTGATAAAGCTGTCAAAGAAGAAATTGGTGCGGACATGAGTCAATACAACTCTAAAGTCGAGGCAAAACAAACTGAACTACAACAAAAACTTTCTCAAAAATTCACTGACTTAAAAAATAACCCAGTTGACGCGGCAAGCTATTTTAATGCTTACCTACGTCCGGAAATGCAATTAAATGAATGGTTAAAATTAAGCCCAACTGAGACAGATAATGAAGCAACAAAAGCTTCAAAAGTTGAGTTGCGAGCCCACATTCTCTACTCATTTATTCAAACTCACACAACTGCCAACTCAACTATCGGTGCAGACTACACGAAAAAATTCTTAACACCGTTAATGCAACAATTAACGCCTGAAGAATCTAAGCCTCTTGCTGATAAATTGAGAGCGCTCTTATTGGAAAAAAATGTACATGGTTGCAACAAACAACAAAATGAAGCGATTAATTTAGCTTGCAGCGTGTTTAGCAACAAATCTGATATCGAGACATTAAGTCCTGCCGCTCTATTTAAAGCGCATTATAGCACTCAGCATGGTCTCGCAGACAAAGAACGCGTATTATTGGAACGTATTAAATGCCTCGTTAGCGAAAAACCATCGAATATGTTTCAAGGCTGGATGTTTAATCGTAGCTTCGATGCAGAAATGAAAGATCTATTATTTACCGGAAATAAACCGAATGATGATACTGCGGATATCATCGCTACTCTGAAAACTGATCCTACTATCACCGACCCTACTGTCCCAGGAAATTCAGAAGCCATGTCTCTCATTCAACGTCTTGAACAAATGCAACCTAAAGCAAACGCAACTGCAAGCGCAAGTCCAAAACCCATGAGACGCAGTTCTAGTAGCTTTGACTTTAGCGCAGTCGACAATAGCGATACTGAATCAGCAGCAGAAATACATACTGCTCCAAGCCCGAGACCTGTCGCAGCTTTTGATGGCGTAGATTAATAGCCCCGCTGTTTTGTCACAGCATTACCCTAATGTGGATGCTGTGACATTTTGAACGAAAAAAATTCAACCATTTTCTCTTTTTAGATTAGGACATCATTCGTGACACAATTTCACACTTCAGAATCTCTATTGATTCAAGGCCCCGCGGGAAATCTCGAAACCGTTATTGAACATCCGGCTCAACGCAGTGGAAATACTATCGCCATTATTTGTCATCCTCATCCTTTATATGAAGGCACAATGACAAATAAAGTGGTTACAACCTTAGTCAGAGCATGCCAACAATTAGGTTTAATTGCGATTCGATTTAATTTTCGCGGCATTGGTAAAAGCGAAGGTCATTATGACCATGCTAATGGCGAACAAGACGATTTAAAAACCGTTATTGCTTGGGCAAAGAAAACATTTCCAGATTCAAAACTGTGGTTAGCAGGATTTTCCTTTGGATCTTATATTGCAACAAAAGTGGCGAGCGAAATAAATATTGAACAATTAATTACCGTCGCTCCTCCTGTTAATCATTTCGATTTTAATTCATTACCGACTCTTAATTGTCCTTGGCTCGTGGTACAAGGAGAAATGGATGAGGTGGTACCCCCTCACGAAGTCTTTGAATGGCTGAAAACACGGTCGGAAAAATTTCAAATCATTCGGATGCCTGATACTGGGCATTTTTTCCACGGGAAACTCATCGAATTACGAGAAAACATAGTCAATTCCCTCACATTGAATTCCCACTGATCTACTACTATACTTCAAAGAGGAGTAACTGAAGTGATGGAATTATGCCAATAACCAACCAAACAATGCCCGATGATGAAGACCTAGCAGCTCTCGCCTCAGGCGTATGGGGCCAAAGAGATCAAGGGATTTTAGTGGATAGCATCAATAGAGCTATCAGCCACAGTGATGTTGAGTATTTACTCAAGTATTGCCCCTATATCCAAATTCTCAATATTGATGCGACATTTGAACATTACACTAAAGTGCATTTTATTAGAGCCCGAACAGGTTGGATTATTCAAGATTTAGACGATGGATTATGTACTTCGATTGGGGCTTTTATGTATGGCGGAACTGATAGCCCTTCCCTGGAAGATTTAGACACGAAAGATCCAGATTTGCTTAAGAAATTCGTTAATATGGGGAAAGGGACCATTGTTAATCAAGCTTTTGATACCGCTCATGAAATGATTGAGCTCATAAAATCTCGCTGGAAAGGTGGAATAGAGATTATTGCGGGTACAGATTTAATGAAATGGGCGATATGGGCCGTTGCTGAAGAATATAAAATAAAAGTTGTAGGCTACACAGCAACCGAAGAAGACAAGAAAAAACGTGCGCGTATTGCACACCTTGCTGCACAAAAAGCGATGACTCCGAAAGCTCGCAAAAATTAACTGAATTATCGCACCGCAACGCGTTGCGGATCTTTCAATTCTTCTTTTTGATGCGCCACTTCAATTGCTTGGCGCACACCGTCTAAAGATCTCACCCATGGCTGCTGTCTTTGCACAGCATTGGGTAATTTTGCAAGAGCTGCTTTTGCTTCATCTGAAGTCTGGTAATTTCCATACACTAACACATACCAATTTTGATTATTTAACTTGGTACGATAATACGATGCATCGGCTAAATGATTTTCTGCAATAAACGTTTCTAACAATTGTGGCGCGCGAACACCCATAATTTGAATGGTGTATCCTTTAGAAGTCATTAATTGCAATTCTGCACCAGTAATAGAATCGTTTATAGCGACAGTATTATTCTCTAATTTAGTTTCTGTATTGTGATCAGCAGATGGAGTACTTGCGGCGACTTGAGGATCCGGTGATGGCTTTTTAACGATGTACACATTTTCATCAGCCAATCTTGCACCTGCACACAAGTGTTGATTGTGGACCACAGGCATACTAAAGGATTCTTCAAATTGCTCTGATTCACTCAATTCTGCAACCTGCATATGTTCAACGGCTTGTGCAATGGCAGCACGAACATCGGGACTTAAACGACCACTACTGGTTTCAGCAGCGTCTGCAACGGATTCTTCTTTGAAAGCATCTTGAGATTGATCCTGTGATTTTTGAATGGATGAATTCATCGCTGATCTCAATGCAGAAATTTCTCCTGATCTTCCGTGATGAACAGGATAAAACTGCCACATTACCAAAAACAAAAGAACGAAAGCAGTTGCACCAATGAGCTTCATTTTAAACCTCTGCAAATGATGAATTATTGGGATAGAAAAACCATCGGGACGATGATCAAATTTCATTGAATCGATAAAAACTTGTTGAGCCACACGGTTGACTCGACCTGGAAAACCACCTGACAGCAAATGAACTTGTTTTAACATTGCGGAATTAAACGGAAATTTTTGATTTGTAATTGAATGAGAAAAACGAAACTCTAAATATTCGCGCACTTCTTGTAGTGAAAGCGGTTCAATTTCCAAACATGGAACCTGGCGACCTGGAGCAAAAGAATCCAGCATATTCATTACGGTTTCTTGTAATTGTGTTTCGCCGACCAACACCACACGAAATTGAGACTGAGAAAGATCTTGCGTAAATAAAACATGCATTAAACGCATTAATGTTTCACGAGGTAAACGATGCGCATCATCAACAAACAACAACTGTGAACCTATTTCATTTC
>CAYUMZ010000127.1:0-6037 GCA_964446105.1 uncultured Gammaproteobacteria bacterium
GCTCACCTTTTGGATTATTGTCAACGATTAGAGGCTAATATCGATCGCTATTTTGATAAGAAAAAAGACATTAAGCCAGAGAAAGCGAGCTTACTAAAATACTTACGCGCTGACATTCAAGGGCAAGTCAATGAAATTAAATCAGGAAAAACTTCTTTGGCCGATGGATGTTTGGTCGTTTACAATGCAGTGGCTGATGCCGTTTCAAAACATCACCAAATAGCGGCTGGGAAATCAACAAGTAACGATCTATTAAATAATGCACTAGCGGAAGTGAAAGCACTATCTAGTCACTATACCGTAAGTATGTGCGTGCGCGATTTGACATTACCTCAAGAACATAAGGCACAATTAGGCTCATCGCCAAAAGTTGAGCCAAAAGAATCTGTGAGTTTTGGAGCCCCTCGTAAATAGAAGGTTTGCTAAAGTCGTCCAAGGCATTGGCTTAGTAACCTTGCGCTATAGCACCGATGCAGTTATCTATGAATTATCACATCGAGAACTCAAAAATGATTCTCTGCCCTTGGCAGCGCTATAGACCTTACCGCTATCACTTTAGCATCTATGTGACACGATGTAAGCCATTGCTTACACGATTTCACTCCTTTTTGCTGATGACAACCTTGATATTAAACAATATAATTGCATTAAATCATAATAAAAAAATGTAGTATTACAAATTATTGGCGTTAAGTTGGTATATTTAGCTTACGAGGAGTCGAAATCATGCAAAAGAACGTTGTTAATGGCAGTGTACATCAATCCAGGTCACATCATCTAAATTCTGGTCTGGGTAAAGAGTCTAAACCTAGAGAAGAAAATTTATCAGGCGGGTATTCTGAAAAACTGACGTTTGATCTTGATACGCAACAAGGAAGACATGGCCTTTTTTCGCATCACAAGGTGAATTCTAATGAGCAAAAAGCGCTTTTTGATCATGTAATCCCAAAAGAATTTAGTTTAAAGGAAGCCAAAGGTGAAGGGGATTGTTTTTATGATGCATGTGCGCAAGCGTTAAATGAATGGTCTAAACGAAATGAATACACCATAAAATCACTGAGGTTGTTGTGTCATGAATATGCCGTTAATTTAGATCAGCGTTCTGAGACCAATCCTAAACACCCCGATAATTGGATTGCCAAAGCATTCAATGGCGATGGTGCAGAATATCATCGTTATTTGGCGAATGTTCAATACACGGCCGAAGAATGCGAAGCAGGAGAAGGTCTTGGTAATGATAAATGTGCAATTTGGGGTGAGCCTCACATTGATGGCCGTATACTGTGTGTAGCAATAGGAATTAAACTTCATGTGATTGAAGTGAGAGAAAATCCTGATGACGAAACAAACAAAAACCAAAAATTTATTATCAGTCACAACTTGATCGATTCGAATGGATTAAAATGTGTTGGGGAGGATTATCATGATTGGAATGATAAAGAAACGCTTCATATCGGTGTATGTAACCTTCATTTTGTCCCCATCTTAAGAAATAAATATCATAAAACGAGTGCATCATTGCCTCTTGAGGTCCATCAGAATGGCCATCATCAATCTCAGCCTATTGTACGAGAAGAAATCGGAGAAGCTAAAACGATGCTAAATGATGGACTGGAGTCAGAGAAAGATTCATCTATTGATCAACCCAATGGATTGAATAAAGCAACAGAAAAAAGAGTTTATCGTCATCTTCAGCAAGAGGGTGCTAAAGAGTATTTAATCGATCAACTCAAAGAACTTTATTTGAAACGTAATGAGGAACACATTAATAAATTTCAAGATTTTCTCAGTGTTGTACCCGAACTGTATGAAAATCTTCCTTATAATTATGAATCTGTATTAGCCGAAATTTTTTGGGGAAGATTACAATATCATAAAGTTGCGAGAGTCGGGCTGGTCCAAGTGTTTCTGAACTCACTTGATCCTGCCATAATGAGCGATTATTGTAGAAACATCATCGAAGATGAGTTAAAAACTTTAAAAGAGAAATCGCCTTTTAGAATTAAAATCGAAGATTTTTATAGTCAATGGTTTAAAAAACTCAAGGAAAAAAAAGAGAAGAGCGCAGGGTACTATATTGAAAGCGAAATGCACGAACGAATAGATCAAATGCAACAGCTGTATAAGGTTCTATCCCATTTTCAAAGCACGCCCAATACATTCCCGATGAATTACAGTGAAAGAATCTATCCTGACGATAAGTTGATTGAGTGTGTCATAGAAATCCTTAAAGGCGGAAAAAAATACTATCAATCATTCATCGATACCAATATATTGTGCCTAGAAGACTTTGGATTTTTTCTCGATGAATTGGCAATCATTAACAATGCCCGACTTTCAAAAAAATTATTAGCTCATGATAAAACGCTGGCTTGCCAAGACTTTGATGTGCTATTGGCAGTCAAAACATTGCATTATGAAAATCTACGACGACCTTATTTTCATCGACTATTTACGCTACTTCAAGCGATGATGATTCAGAATAGCAAATTGATTGAACGACACGATCATGTCGTGGAACTACAGAAAGAGTTCGTCCATGATTATAATTATAGAGCGGCTAATCTAGAAGCTAAATATTTTAAAGAAGTTTCAAAATTGAATAAGGTTATTCTCGATCTTCAATCGAAGTTAATAATTCTAAGAAGACAAAAGGAGTGCGAAGGTATAATTATGGGTTGTAAACCTAGCCCTCGAACGGTGAGCGATACTCTAAATATTAAACACGGTTCCCGAAGGGTAGAGCTAGATAATTCTTCTAAAAATAATCCTAATAATAAGATCAAAGCTCCTCCTAAGCCGAGAAGATTACAACTTCGAGCTCTTGATAGTGTGCCTAATCAGGCTGACGAGCTAAAACGCTTAGTGGATGAAAATACTGAGCTCAAGATAGAAAATTGTTCCCTTCTGGTTAAGTTGGCAGAGGCTGAGCATGAATGTGCAAAATTACATAATATTGAATTCGACAATATTAAACTTAGACGTCAATTAACACAAATGAAGCTGCAATTAGAAGCTGAGAAGTTACAGAATAATGCATCAACCTCAGAACACTCAACTAAGCGTTTGTATAACCCTAAGGTAAGCTGGCATTTCCCGAATTCAGATCCTGTTGATGAAACGGACGATGCTATTATTACGTGCAGCGATAATGAACAAGGCCCAGACGTACGAGACGGTTGTTTATAAACAATATCAATCACTTTCATAACGTTTTAATTTAACAGAGTATTTAACCAGAGGAGTTATTCACATGTCAAAACTATCCACAGAATATTGTCAGCCTGCTAGTGTAAATCATCTTAGTAAGAGCCAATCTAAAAATACTTTTTTTAAGACGCTAGATCAAGAAAATGCCATTTCTTATTTAGTCTCTGAATTAAACCAGATTTTTGAAGAAACAGAGCAACCTATTGAAAAAGCATTTGATGATTTTCTAGACGTTTTTTCGCGGTATCATGATAGTTTATCTAAGAATAGAAAATCAACGCTGGCTGCTCAACTATCGAAAAAATTACGAGAACACCATGCTTGTGGATCAGCAGTGATCAATAGTCTATTAGAAGCTGTCGATGAAAGTGTATTGAATAGCTATATTGAAATCCTCATCAAAGAAGAGCTGAAAACATTAACGACAAAATCACCTTATCGATGTACGATTGAGAAATTTTATCATCGGTGGAATACCGCACTCCAACGGCAAATAAGTCTCGATTGCGGATATGGCTTCCGTGATTACATTGAAAAAGCGATGGAAGAGCGATGTGAACAATTGGAAAAGCTCAGGCTTGCTCTCGATAAAACAACAACTCACAACTCAATCAATTCTGAAAACCCGAATTTTTCTACCTATGCGGATGATGAACTCATTTCAACGGTAGCATCGATCCTGGCGGATGGAAAAATTTATAGCGATACTCGACTTATCCTAATACCAAACCATATAGCAACAACCAGGGGGTTCAATCAATTTTTAGAGGAACTAAAACATATTGAACATGATCGAATATCAAAAACTCTGGTAGCTCATGATGCCACCCTTAGTGCACTTGATTTTGATTTATTCACTGTACTTCAAGAACTGCACGTTGAAAACAGTCTGCGTCCGTATGCTCATCAAATGTTTCCCATAGTAAAAGCCCTCGTGACTCAAAATGTTAAAAGTATTCAACGCTTTAGTAATGAAAATGAAAAATTAATGGACGAGGTCACATCACTTACCGCTCAAGTTGAAGATTTGACGCAGGATACTGTGTTAATTGATGAGCTAGAATCAGAAAATGTAGAGTTAAGATCTCGACTGTCTCAGCTTGAACGACAGGTGCAAGACTTGAATGCTAAGCTCAATAACTCAAAAGAAACTAAAGAGCCTAATCCAGCCCCTGCCATTTCGCCTACATCATTTTCAATATCAATGGGGTGATTCGTAGCTAAGTAAAATGAATTTTACTTTTATTATTATAAACAATGAATCAGATGGCCATAATATTACTTTGAATAGTAGTTTATTTTTTTGATTTAATTGAATATTTTTCAAAGAAGTTCGTTTTGGCCCCTATTATTACTCTAGTAACCAAAACCAAATGGGCGCACATCGAACCTAATAATTCTTATCATCTATTGTTACCTGTTCTTCAAAAAAGGTATCCTCTGTGAGAATTAGATTTAAGCCTGGCAACCCGACGAAATTCCTGGAAGGAAAGATTGACGCTCGCGGTTTTGAGGGTTGAGATTGGTTGCCTCTATACAGGGATTTCAATCGAATTGATAACGCAGTATTATTGTTAGAGCTCAAATTTTAAATGGAGTTATAGAATGAAAGGCCCGGATGAAATTACTGGTACTGATCGAGTTGTTAAAACTGTTACGCTCACACAAGATTCTATTGAACGCATGATTTCATGCCCAGTTTCTGGGCAGATTTATCATCAAGCAGTACTTTTAATCGGATCAGGCTATACCTTTGAAATGGAGGTAGCTTTAAAACTGATGGAATCCGATAACCCCATTTGTCCGATTACGAAGAAACCTATTACTGGATTTGAAGTGAATCGCGGGATGATGGATCTTGTTGATCATTATTTAGCAATGTATCCGAATGCTCGTGCAAATCAATATACACCCAATGCTGAAGCTGCAGATGTTCAGGTGACCCAAGCAGCTCGAAACGATAATCAGGGGCTTGAGGCACAAGCACTCGATACGCCAGAATCACCTGAACCTCCCCGTCCAGACCTCTACTTACCCGATCCTGCGGTAGCTATTGCCAACCCCTTAAGCCGCGCGGGTTTATTTCGAGCTCAATCTCCTCCCGTAAGTTATTCCCTCCCTATTGCATTTCTAATTAAACCTGTACCTGCTGAACAAGTTGATATGAATAATGGGTTGATAAAATTGTCGTGTGTTTCTATCGGTGGCGATGTTGCGGTAAAAAAGCACTTTGCAACTGCAATGTCGATATTATCAGGAAATTTTGCGTCAACTTTGGGTTTGATTTTTACTCAAGTGGTGCACAATAACTGTCGTTATGATTTGTCAACCGTAACATGCCCAGCTCCTATTAGGGACTTGACTTTACAAGGTATCTTTAAAAAAGCCAATTTTATAATGATTTTTGCCGGCGGTATTCATATAGAATATATCGATCGCTGGGTGGATTTCGCAAAAAACTGTCTACCCGACGGACAATTGTACTGGGTTGATGACACTGCAGTGGCTGGGCAAAGACTTGTAGCTTGTCAAGAGCTTCAAGGTGAAAATCTGCTACATAGGCGTCTCCCTGCGCTTAGCGAATCTGATTGCAAATCAGCTGGATTACAGCTTTTCGAAGAAGCTAAAACTCGGGCGCTAAATAATGTGAACGTAGTTAGACAGGAAGCATCTCAATCACCCCCTGAACAAAGCAATTGTAGGCTGATGTAATTCACCATTTATCTCTTGGACATATCTCGCCTCAATGAAAAATCTTGTGGTGTAAAGTGCTAGAAGCATCTTTCTACCGCATACTGAGAATCCAATTGCTTTACCAGGAATAACT
>CAYUMZ010000128.1:0-5923 GCA_964446105.1 uncultured Gammaproteobacteria bacterium
GGTATTTGAGCCACCATACGTAAGGCCAGAACGTAAACCACCGATAATATCGGCAATAATCGCATCTTCATCTTCACGATACGTGACTTCAGTGGCAACTCCTTCAGCAGTTTTCCAATCATTCATTTCACCCATAAAATCTTCTTGTGCTTCACGCGATGCCATGCCGCGATATTGTTTTACTTTTTTCCCATCTGATTTTTCAATTACGGCACCTGGTGTAGGGCGAGTTCCTGCAAATATTCCACCTATCATCACAAAATCGGCACCAAACGCTAATGCTTTTACAATATCACCTGCAGTTCGAATTCCACCATCAGCAACGATAGATCGATCGGTACGAGCACAATCTTGAATACAAGAAAGCATGGGAACACCAAAGCCTGTTTTAATTCGTGTAGAACACACTGAACCACCACCAATTCCCACTTTAATTAAATCAGCACCACACGATGCTAAATAATCAGCACCCGCATAAGTGGCTACGTTTCCTGCCATTAAACATCCATTGGGTAACAAACTGCGTAAATTTTTTAATGTCTGCCCTACATATTTTGCATGCGCATGAGCGACATCAATGCAAAAATATTCAGCGCCCTCATCTCTTAACGCCGCTGCACGATCTAAATCGGCTTTAGTGCAACCAATAGAAACAAAAGTTGGAAATTCACATGCCTTAAATACGTTGATGTTTTCTTCGATAGACATGAAGCGATGCAACGCACCCATTCCGCCTTTGGAGCCCATAAAATTGGCCATCTTATCTTCGGTAATGGTATCCATATTAGACGTGATCACCGGCAATTTTAGAGTCAACTTGCCCGTTCTATCTCGCATTGAAATATCAACTAATCGTCGAGATTCGTAGTGGTTGTAAGCGGGGATTAAAAGAACATCATCAAAAGTAATGGCGGTGTGTTGAATCATGATCGTTACCTTGTTTCTAAAAGATCGATTATAAAGAATTGCCCGAGTGTAATCTAGCCTGACTATGGACTTGCAAGACTGGGCCGAAAAAGAGAATATACGGCCTATGAACGATACCCAGTCACTGTACCCACTCTTATCAAAGGTGGACACGCCACACGATTTACGTGCTTTGTCAGCCGAGGAACTTCCCGCCCTGGCCGATGAACTGCGCCTATACCTTATCAATACTCTTAATCAATGTGGCGGGCACTTCGCCGGAAGCCTGGGCACCGTTGAATTAACCATTGCTCTACATTATGTCTTTAACACCCCGGATGACAAATTGGTCTGGGATGTAGGGCATCAGGCCTACGGGCATAAAGTGCTCACTGGACGCCGAGATCGCTTAAATACTATCAAACAGTACTTAGGGCTCGCCCCCTTCCCAAAACGAGCTGAAAGCGAATATGACACGTTTGGTGTCGGGCATTCCAGCACATCCATTAGCGCCGCTTTAGGTATGGCCATTGCAGCAAAAATCACAGGCAGCCCTAATCAAGGTATCGCTATTATTGGTGATGGTGGTCTCACCGGTGGTATGGCTTTTGAAGCTTTAAACCATGCGGGCAGTGTTGATGCTAATCTGTTGATCATTCTGAATGACAATGACATGTCCATCTCCCCCAATGTGGGCGCTCTAACAAATTACTTAACACGGATTCTAACTGGCAAAACCTATACCTCTCTCAGAGAAGGCAGTAAAAAAGTGCTGAATATGATGCCCCCCATGAAAACACTGGTGAAGCGAACTGAAACTCACTTAAAAGGCATGATTACTCCTGGCACATTTTTTGAAGAATTAGGAATACATTATTTTGGACCCATCGATGGACATGATTTAGAAATTTTAATTCCTACCTTACAAAATTTACACGAGCTGCCTGGTCCGCGTTTATTGCATGTTGTCACGCGAAAAGGAAAAGGATACGAAGCTGCAGAAGCCGATCCCATAAAATATCATGCTGTAAAACCAGGATTTCTAAAAACTGAAACAAAAACTCATGAAGAGATTAAAGAATCGAAAAATACAGCTGAACAGAATGATGAAGAAAATTCAGAAACAAAAAATAATTTAGCCTCCGTAATTCCAATCGAAAATCACAACAACAAACGTTATACCTATTCAGAAATATTCGGACAATTTTTATGTGATATCGCACATGATGATAAACGTTTATACGCTATCACTCCTGCCATGCGAGAAGGTTCGGGGATGGTTGAATTTCATGAACGTTTTCCAGAACACTATTGTGATGTAGGAATTGCTGAACAACATTCCGTCACACTGGCTGCAGGCTTAGCGTGCGAAGGATTAAAACCTGTAGTTGCAATATATTCTACTTTTTTACAACGCGCCTACGATCAATTAATTCATGATGTTGCATTACAAAATTTAGATGTCACTTTTGCCATTGATCGTGCTGGATTAGTAGGACCCGATGGACCTACACATGCCGGCAGTTTTGATTTAAGTTATTTGCGTTGCATACCCAACATAATCGTCATGGCGCCTAGCAACGAAAATGAATGTCGGCAAATGCTCTACACCGCCTATCAATATCCAGGGCCTGCGGCTGTGCGCTATCCACGTGGAAGCGGCACTGGCGCACCTATTCAATTTACCATGACAATGCTAGAGCTCGGAAAATCAGAAACACTTTTGCAAGGTAAAGAAATTGCAATACTCGCATTTGGAAGTATGGTTGCACCCTCTTTGGCCGTAGGAAAAGAATTAAATGCTACGGTTGTGAATATGCGTTTTGTAAAACCGCTTGACGAAGAAACTATTTTACAGATTGCAAAAACACATTCACTAGTAGTCACCGTCGAAGAAAATGCCATCATGGGCGGTGCTGGTAGCGCAATAAATGAAATTCTAGTTGCACACAATATGAAAAATACTATTTTAAATCTGGGTCTACCCGATATTTTTATCGAACATGGAGACCCGGATTTACTTCTCGCGAATTGCGGACTTAACGCCGAAGGTATTTTGAAATCTATCCAACAAAAGCAACAAATAACAGCTCATCTAGAAGTTTGAGGCACACTGCGAGTTAGTATTGACAGAGCTTCATTCGGTTGATAGGGTGAATCCATACTAAAATTAGGAGAGACCAATGAAAATGATAAGCATAGCCTTGAATGCGATTCTAGCTATCTCAAGTTTCGTATACATAAATTTTGCCTACGCAACCACTACCGAGCTCCTGGATTGTAATCAATTGGCGGCACCAAAAACAGTATTACTGGTGCATGCAACATGGTGTCCTCACTGTCAGGGTTTTCTACCTACTTATAAAGACGTATCTGATTTACCAGAAATGCAAGGCTATACATTTTATACCAAGGAAAATAACAGTGTTGACGCAGTGTGTGGCATCCCTATTTACGGAGTCCCAATCACCTTCACACGTAATATGCAGGAAAAAATAGTTGGTGCAATATCTCAGAGCCAGTTGATTGAATTTGTTCAATCTGAAAACTGATTCAACCATAAATACAACATCAATTTCTCATCAATAACCGATGATTACCCATATGATCGAATCATGTGGGTCAGGGTATCTTGACAATGGTGATAATTTCAACTAGACTAAATATAATATAAACTAGTTTAAAAGGTAAGATATGTTAACTTATGGGGCTTTTGATGCGAAAACGCATCTTTCTAAAATACTGGATGAGGTAGAGCTGGGCAAATCTGTTATGATTACTCGGCATGGTCAAGTAATTGCCATTATTAAACCTTATGGCTCCATCGACGATACTCAAGATCGCGTTAGCAATGCAATTGAAGCAATACGAACCATGAGACACAAAGTTACCTTGGGGGCACACCTGAGTATAAAGCAACTAAAAAACGAAGGTCGGCGCTGATGAAGAGAGAAGCTGACTTTGTCTTAGATTGTTCCGTAACTATGGCGTGGTGTTTTGATGATGAAACCACAGAATATTCGGAGACCATTCTTGAATCACTACGCGTAAAATCAGCACTTGTCCCAGTTATTTGGCCACTAGAAGTTACAAATGTTTTATTAATGGCAATGAAACGACGACGAGTAACTACTGTTAAAGCTGCTGTTTTTTTAGATAGCTTAAATGACTTGCCTATCAAGCTTGCTAACAGTAAACCTTTAAACTCAATGATGAGTATTTTTGAATTAGGACATGAACAAAAACTGACGAGTTACGATGCTGCGTATTTAGAGCTAGCGCTTGCGCACAATATTCCGCTTGCAACGATGGATAAAGATCTGATGAATGCAGCCAAATCAGCCGGAATTAAATTGCTTACTTGACTCAATCGGTTGCCCAGACAAATGTTTATCGTATAAACCTAATAGACAACGGATATTCCCACACTTCACCTTGGTTGGCTTTGATGCCACCAATGATAGGAAAAATAATACTGATGGCACAAAGAATGGCCAATCCGATAAATCCGATGAGAAAAAAAACTAATACAGCAGATATTGCCGAATAAATAATAAGGCTGATAATCCAATTAACTACAATCTTTCCATGGATATCAACAAAGGGATATTGGTCTTTTTTAATCTGCCATAAAATGATGGGCAATATCAATCCAGCAAGAGGTATAAGATATCCTGCAAATAAAGAAAAATGCACAAACATAGCCCATTGATTGGCCTCTTTATTTCCACTCACCGGTTTTGGTGATTGCGTGTTCCAAGGATCGTACATATCAAGATACCTCTTTATAAAACTCATTTGATAAGCTTATACGATAAAGCATTAAAAGTCTATGGACTCAAAAATACGGTATTTAATTTTATCTTTTACTTTGCTATAAAATCCTAATGATTAAACAGTTATTAAATTCGATATTCAACAGTGTATTTCCTAACCATTGCTTGCTATGCAATAAAAGGAGCAATACAGGGAAAGATATGTGTGATATTTGTTGGCAAAAATTACCCTGGCTATTATCATCGTGTTTTCAATGTGCAAAACCTTTGAATATTGCACACAACGATCCTCTATATTGTGGTGAATGCCTTAAAAATCCACCTTGCTTCGATGCCACTCTTGCGCCATTACACTATCAAGGCGATATTATCAGTTTGATTACGAAAATGAAATTTTACAATAATCTTCCTGCTACCCGACTTTTTGGCGAATTAATCGCTGAAAAAGCACTTGCGCAAGCTTCGCATTGTGATTTACCCACAGTACTTTTGCCTGTCCCTCTGCATACTAAACGTTTAAAAAAAAGAGGTTATAATCAAGCCTCACTGATATCACGGCATATTTCAAAACTGACTCAAATACCAACGAACACTGAGATCTGTAAACGAGTTCGATATACTACACCCCAAAGCAAAACGTCAGTAGAATTTAGGCACGCCAATCTCATTAATGCATTTGAAATCACCCACCCTATCCAAGCCAGCCATGTGGCCATCATAGACGACGTGATGACGACAGGCGCGACTACGGGTAACTTGAGCTATGTCTTGAAAGAAAACGGGGTAGAAAAAGTCAGTGTTTGGTGCGCTGCACGGGTATAGACACGTGAGCTTACCCAGACTAGAGCCAGTTTAAAAAGTAAGCGATTCAAGCGAATTTAGCCGCAAAATAGCCCAAAACAGCTTGACTGAAGGTAGATTTCTAAGTACTGTTAGTAGATTAGAAAATCAATAGATTACGCATGATAAGAGGTTTTATATGGCGACAACTAAAACAGAGCAGGGTACTTTTTTTGATAGCAGAAAAGCGCTTCATCAACAATACACTCAAAAACTTTCGACTTTTCAAACCCTGATTGCACAACTAGCACCTGAAGATCACGCTGATCTAACGACCAATACAAAAAGTTCAGAAGGATATCAATTCAACTCAGCATCTAATAAATGGGAAAAAAAACAAGAAAGAAAAAACCGTGAATTTGCGGCTGCAAATGAATTATTCGCACTTTTTACAAAACAAG
>CAYUMZ010000129.1:0-5891 GCA_964446105.1 uncultured Gammaproteobacteria bacterium
AGCTTAATAATGAATTTCAGAATAGACAAATCCTGCAACCCAGACCAGAACCACTAGAAAGTTTACCGACGCGAGACCTTGTTCATCTTCCTCAATATAAACTCGAAAGACGACTACAACTTCAGCAAGAACGTATAGAACAATTGGAGCGTCAACTACAAGCATCTCAAAGCGCTAATCTACAACCTAAAGACGATAATGCTTCATCCCCCTCTCAACTAACAGGTAGTTTTTTTTCATCTGGGCAATCACCCCTAGAAGGACAATCGGCAGATAAAAATTCTGAAGAGCCTAATAAACAATTTGAGCAACCAAGCATCGGAGATAAACGACCGCGCGAAAAAGAGCCTGAATCACCTCCCCCACCTGCATTCAAACGAACTCAAGGTGATAATGGAAACGATGGTAAATAATAATGACTAATATTCAGCGTCGAAACTTGACATAGCATTATCATTGGCTAGACTTTCTAAAGTGTATTGACTTAATTTACTGGTTAAAATGCGTTATGAGCAACCCAAAATCACCACTCAAAGGACCGGATAATATTACTCCACTCGAGCAGTGGTCGGCCCACACTGTTTATCAAAAAATTCAAGAAGCGCTCGAAGATTACGAATACGGCCGAATTTCTGAAGAAGAATTATCTCAATTTTTACTCGAGCTCAACAAAAAAGACGAGGAGCATTTTCTCGACAAAATAGATCGATATAATGAGGAATTACGCGTAAGACTGCACAAAATCAATATTGCAAAAAAAGCCCTAGAAGCCTCAAGCATTGTTGCCATTGTCACTACGCAAATAGATAAAATTCCTGAAATAGACAAAACTAAAAAATTGGCTATAACTCAAACTTTAAATCAAACAATTACCAGCATTAAAGATCCCTCTAATCCTGAACAAGTGCATACAGGACTTGAAAAAATAGTCAAGCAACTTGAGTCAACTCAAAAACAATTAAAATCAGACAGCGGCAATAAAATGCAAAATCAAATTAATGCACTAAAAGAAATTACAATGGGATTAAGAGCTGATTATCTAGGGTCAACCCGTACCTCATTAGGTACAGGTACAGTACTTCAAGGCCCTCTGGGTGAAATCCTAAACCTTGGCTTTGATAAATTACAAGTAGAAGCCGATAATGATGGAACCAAATATATTGCAGGTTTTATCACCACCGCACGTCATGAATTAGCCGATACTCTTAAAGCCACAGCGAACTATGCCAAAAATAGTCCTCATCCATCACCAGACAAATAAAAACCACTTTGGATATATGGCTCAATGCCTTGCCAGCTAAGTCTTCCGACCATCTGCCCCATCGCCATTCGCAACATGTACTATAATTGCAGTGGGTTTAGAGTATAAAGGAGAAATGAAATGCGTAGATCACGAGAACAACCTACCGATCGTATCGTAATCAGTTTAAATGATGGCCGTATCAATTTTAGTGAAAATTTCACCACAGATTGGGAATTCTCAACGGGTAGTTTCCAAAAAAGCTTTACGACTGACAAAGGTGTAAAGATTATTGTACAAGGTGTTTTTTCAGAAGACGGTAAAAGTACGCAACTATATGTTACTTTTGAAAAAAGCAAAGGATTTAGCAGAACAGATCTAATTGATGCTACTGAATTTGTTAATGGTTTAGGTGTGAAAACAAGAAAAGTAGATCTTCCCGCTAATGGCTTTATTCATGATGATCTTAACTCTATTTTAATTGAAGGGATTAATACAAAAAAATCCTTCACCAGCTCACCTGATGAAAAACCACAAATCAGAGACGTCAAAAAACGTCGCTTTCCATTTACATTACCTCGATTCCAAAAAAAACAAAAACTCGCTGATGAAAAACAAAAACAACAACTAATAGAAGCAAATGATCATTTAATAAAAGCTTTAGACAAAAAAAGAAATGACCTGTTTATCGCTGTGGGCAAGCTTAGCAAGCCAGAAAGAAGTGAGGAATCTGTTGTAGTAGCACAAGGACTATTCGAACATACATCTAATTTACTGACTGATAGATCTCAAAAAAAAATGAGTATGGACGAACTAAGAACTTTAAATCACAGATTATCAGCGGGTTTATCTAGTGTTACACCACTAATTCCAACGCCTGGCAAAAGCAATACAGCCTCTACTATGGAAACTAAAATCGATACAGTTAAACTTGGCCAGGTTCTAAATGATCTTTATCGTGGGATTGATGATATTGGAAAAAGCACTCCAGTACCTCCTATGGTAAAAGCTCATCAGGCAGAAGTGAAAAAACATGCGTATGAAGAACGAATAGAAAAAATGAAAGTTGCTGCAGAGGGCAATGACAAACTACTAGCCAAAATTGATAAATATGGGGATTTTTTGAAAAAAAGCGGGCTGATAAATAAACCTGAAGCATCTTCCATTATCGAAGGAGAGTTAGCCAAGCTGGAAAAACATTGCAAACAGTTTTTAAGTATAAAAGGCAAACAAGCACCTGAACCACCCACAAAAAAATAAATTATTATTTTGGCTTTTTATAATGCTGAGGCAATAGCCGCACCTGATCGATCATATTCGCTTCAATCTTAATGACCTCAATAGGATAACCTTCGATACGCAAACACAAACAACTTTCAGGAATCATTTCTAAGTGTTCGACAATTAAACCACTGATTGTTTTAGGGCCCTCAACCGGTAAATTCCACCCAAAACTTCGATTTAATTCACGAACATTCGCGCCACCATCGATAATAAAACTGCCATCTTTTTGAGGCCAAACTTCAGGAATGGTTTTTGCAAAATCTGTGGTAAATTCACCAACGATTTCCTCCAAAATATCTTCGAGTGTCGCCAACCCCAATATATCGCCATACTCATCAACAACCAAACCGATCCGGCATTTTTGCTTTCTAAAATTAACTAATAAATTGATCAGAGGTGTTGCTTCGGGAATAAAATAAATATCTTCGGCCACTTGAGTCAATGTTTCCGCATTCATTGTTTTCTTAGCAAACAAATGAAGTGCTTTTCGAACGTGCAACAAACCAACAGAATTATCAATAGAATCTTTGTATAATACTAATCGAGTATGCTCACTGGACTCTAACTGTTTGAGAATCACTTCCCAGGACTGATTTAAATCAATCCCGATAATTTCATTGCGAGGCACCATAATATCTTCAACTGTCACATCACCTAAATCCAAAATACCTAATAGCATGCCTTGGTAATCATGTGAAGATTTCCCAATTGCTTCACCAATTAATGTTCGTAATTCTTCATGCGTTAAATTTTCAATGGCCTTGCCTTTTACTGAAACATTAAATAATCCTAGGGTTGCATTCGCGATTGTGTTGGCAACCCAGACAAAAGGATACAGCGCAGTTAATAGCCATTTTAATGGCAAAGAACTTTTGTATGCCACTAATTCAGGACGAAGTGCCGCCAATGTCTTAGGCATCACTTCACCATAGATCAAGATGATAAAAGAAATAATAAATCCACCAATTGCAACCCCCATCTCGCCAAAATAATGAACGGCAATAACAGTAGCAAGTGAAGATACAAACACGTTTGTAAATGTGGAACCAATCAAAATAACACCCAGCAATCGATCGGGGCGTTTTAATAAATTGAAAATTCGCTGAGCAGCTTTATCGCCTGCTACAGCCCGATGACGTAATCGATAACGATTGATAGACATCATGGCTGTTTCAACGGCAGAAAAGAATGCTGTGACAAGCAATAAAATGACGAGAATAATAATGAATGACTGCATTATTCAGAAAATCCTGTTATATGAAAATTAGAATCGAACATATTGTTCCTTAATATGTCACACACATCATAGAGATCATTGATTGTCAAACTTCCTAACCTCTGAATTGTGAGAGATAGGCGCCAAAATACAGCAACAATACTAGCCCAATGCCCATTGCAGTACAATACAAGGCTTTTCTTCCTCGCCACCCCAACAGCTTATGCCCTAAAATCAATATCGCAAAAACTATCCACGACAAACAGGCTAAAATTGTTTTAGAAAATAAATGTGCCAATACAGCATTATGATAATAATAAAAACTGCTGAGCAATAATACCGTCAGCAATATAAATCCACCCCAAATCATTTGAAATAAAATAGCTTCCATTCTTTCTAAAGCGGGTAATTTATCAAGCCAACTAATCTGTGTTTTTTGATGCAATTGACGATCTTGTAGCGCAAGCAACAACGCCTGTATTCCAGCAAAGGCAAAAACAGCAGTTGTTAGAATCGCCAAAAAAATATGCAAAAGCCCAGTAGGCATAACCTCTCCAATCAAGATAGTCTATTCCAAGTCTCACAATTTTGCTCTCAAAGACTTGGTATAGCGCAAACACCCAGTTATGTTATAGTATAACTTTATTACTCAAGATACGGAACAGACCCTATGTTTGAAAGCTTATCCTCACGATTGAATAAGACCATTAAAAACCTGACCGGACGAGGACGTCTGACAGAATCCAATATTCAAGAAACCTTAGAAGAGGTCCGTAAGGCGCTCATAGATGCTGACGTCGCCCTACCAGTCATCAATCGCTTTATCGAGGATGTCCGGGGCAAGGCGTTGGGACAAGATGTGCTGGAAAGCCTAAAACCCGGTGATTTGCTTGTTAAAATCGTCTACGACGAGCTAGTCGATGTTATGGGCCAAATGAATGCCTCTCTGAACCTCGCAGCCACACCTCCTGCCGTAGTACTGATGGCGGGGCTACAAGGCTCTGGTAAGACCACAACGGCCGCAAAACTGGCCAAATTGCTACAAGACCACCATCAAAAGAAAGTCCTCCTAACGAGTGCAGACATCTACAGACCCGCGGCTATCGAACAATTAAAAACCCTGGCACAGAACATTGGTGCCCTCTACTTCCCCAGCTCTAGCGACCAAAATCCCCTCACGATTGCTCAAAATGCAATTGCCGAAGCCAAACGCAGCGCGGCCGATGTTGTGATCATCGATACGGCCGGCCGCTTACACATCGATACTGAGATGATGGATGAAATCAAAGCGATTCATTCAGCAGCCAAACCCGTAGAAACATTATTTGTAGTCGATAGCATGACAGGACAAGATGCGGCCAATACGGCCAAAGCCTTCAACGATGCCTTACCTCTAACGGGTATCATTTTAACGAAAACGGATGGTGACTCTCGAGGTGGTGCTGCCCTTTCTGTACGCAACATTACCGGCAAGCCCATCAAATTCATTGGTGTGGGAGAAAAAATTGACGCGCTTGAAGCCTTCCACCCTGACCGAATTGCTTCTCGTATTCTTGGCATGGGCGATATTATCTCCCTCGTTGAAGAAGCCCATCGAAAAATCGATCAAAAAGAAGTGGAAAAAGTCGCCAAAAAAATCAAAAAAGGGCACGGTTTTGATCTTGAAGACTTCGCACAACAACTTCGAGAGATGCGTAAAATGGGTGGCATTAGTTCATTACTTGCCAAACTACCCGGCATGGCTAACATGCCTGCAGCCCAAGGCGCTCTTGATGATAAAACCTTTATCAAAATGGAAGCCATCATTAATTCTATGACAAAAAAAGAACGACGCTTCCCAGCAATTATTAAAGGCTCACACAAACGTCGTATTGCCAAAGGCTCTGGCACCGACGTGCCCGACATTAATCGACTTCTGAAAAAACACATGGAAATGCAAAGAATGATGAAAAAACTCAAAGGCGGTGGAATGGCTCAAATGATGCGTCGTATGCAAGGCATGATGCCTCGCCAATAGTTTTGGTTATTCTATTATTTACCCGTAAACTCAACAGTGCGATTACCTTTACCGTAATAACACACCACATCGTTTTTCGAGCCCAAATAGGCCACTTCTATATAAGGCATAGTACCTGTAAACGGACCGCTGTT
>CAYUMZ010000130.1:0-5874 GCA_964446105.1 uncultured Gammaproteobacteria bacterium
TGCCGACAATTCACGATCACATGCTTCATACAAACTCTTTTCCATGGTTTATTCCTTATCAAATGAGAAATCGGCTAGGTTAATGACGAAACATTAGCCTTGCGATCTACAGAAGTCAACCCAGTAAATGTAACAGGATCGCGTGAATAGATGCGCGTAATTAAATAAATACCCTTTTTCAAAAAAGTGTTTATTTTATGCTTGCATTTTAAGGTTGACTAATTAGAATGATAGTCAATTAATCTATTGAGTTTAACTATTGAAAACCCTACGCTTCTTATATCCTGATCAATTAAGCTACGATATCTCAAGCTTAAAAGATCTAAATCCAGAAAATGATACTATATTACTTTGCGAAACCTTCGATTGGTTTACGAATGTAAAGCATCATAAAAAGAAAATTGTATTTATTTTATCTGCAATGAGACATTTTGCACAAACATTAAATAAAAAAAAGTGGCCTTTGATTTATGTAAAACTCAATGATAAAGACAATTCAGGTTCGATCATAGGTGAAATTGAACGTCATCTCAATGCGAAACATAAAAAAATAATACTTGCAGAACCTAGCGAATATCACTCATTAATAACCTTAAAAAGCTTGCAAACTCGATTATCAATACCCATTGAAATTCGAGAAAATTCTCTTTTTTTATCAACTCACGAAGAATTCAAAGACTGGGCCAATTCGCGTAAAGAGCTGAGGATGGAATTTTTTTATAGAAAAATGCGACACAAATATAATGTCCTTGTTAATAATGGCCTTCCCGAGGGCGGACAGTGGAATTACGACGCTCAAAATCGTAAATCGCCCCAAAAAACACTTAAAATCCCCAAGACTTATGAAGTAAAGCCTGATCTTATTACAGAGGAAGTAATTTCTCTGGTTCAGAAATGTTTTAGTGATCATTTTGGTGATATAGAGCCTTTTTACCACGGCGTTACTGATATCCATGCCAAAAAAGCGCTTGACCTTTTCATTCAAGAGAGGCTTCCATATTTTGGTGATTACCAAGACGCGATGCTACAAAATGAGCCCTGGATGTATCATTCACATTTAAGTGGCTATATCAATGTTGGTTTGTTGGATCCTCTAGAATGTATTCGTGCTGCAGAAAGTGCTTATCATGCAGGAGATGTCTCAATTAATGCAGCTGAGGGATTTATTCGCCAAATACTCGGCTGGCGAGAATATATTCGAGGAATTTATTGGCTCAAAATGCCTTCTTATCAAAACACCAATTATCTGGAAGCAAAAAGGCAATTACCCGAACTTTATTGGAGTGGGGAAACAAAACTGAATTGTTTAAAACAATGCGTTCTTGAAACTAAGCAAAATGCTTATGCCCATCATATACAAAGATTAATGGTGTTAGGAAACTTTGCTCTTCTTACGGGTATTGATCCTCGCTATGTTAATGAGTGGTATTGGATTGTGTATATCGACGCCTATCAATGGGTTGAGTTGCCGAATGTTACAGGTATGATACTGTATGCTGATGGAGGTCTACTTGGGAGCAAACCCTATGCAGCCAGCGGAGCCTACATCAAGAAAATGTCAAATTACTGCAAATCTTGCAATTATAATGTCGCTGAAAAAAATGGCAAAAATGCCTGCCCTTTTAATTACTTGTATTGGAATTTCATGATCAAACACCAAGAGAAATTTAAAAAAAATCCAAGGCTTAATATGGTGTATTCTCAACTGCAGAAAATGGACGCAGACCGGATTAAGGCGATAAAAAAAGATTCCACTGAGTTTTTAAAAGAATTATCAGGGGATCATGAGAGTGACTAAGGACTAATCAATTAAGCAAAATTAACAATTTAATGAGTTTATGCCTCAATAGATAGACAATACCTAAACTTACCAGGCTCGCACAATAGAGTCCAATGAACCAATACCATTGATTCCTGTCTAAAAATTTTGTCACACTGCACTTAATACTCGAAAACATTTTTCACCTTACCTTTAAAGACCTTATAAGCATAACCCGTATAAAGTATTAAAACCGGCAGCAATATAATTGCACCAAATAGCGTAAAACGTAGGGAAGAAGCTGGCGCAGCAGCTTGCCACAACGTCAATTTATACGGGACAATGTACGGATAAAAACAAATGACCAGCCCAATATACGAATACAAAAATAAGGCTATAGCGCACAAAAAGGGTAAATACTCTTCTCGATTATAAATCGCATAACAAAAAACACCAAAGGTTAACACACTCAAATACGGTAAAATCATGAGCAGAACCCAATTCTCATGGCCGAACCAGCGAAAAAAAATCAAATCATTCACGAATGGAGTCCAAAGACTGACGATTCCAATTGAAAGGATAATACAAATCGCTAGATACATTGAGAACCGAAACATTTTATCTTGCAGTTCATGCTCAGTTTTATAGATTAAGCGCGTAGCGCTTAGTAGCGAGTAGCCAAGAGTTAGGCTCAGAGATACAAACATCGAAAAAGGATTGATAAAACCTTGTGGTAAAATCAATGACTGAGAGGGTCCATATTCAAATCCGATAACAAAATTTGCTAACACGATACCTTGAATAAAAATAACAAACAAAGAAGAGAGCGTAAAAATGATATCCCAGTATTTAACATGCGCCCTATCCTTTAAACGAAACTCAAATACAACACCTCTAAACAGCAATGCGATCACCATGATTAAAAGAGGAATGTAAAGGGTCGGTAAAAGCACACTGAAAGCTGTAGGGAATGCGCCGTATAAACTGGCACCACCTAATACTAACCAGGTTTGATTCCCATCCCACGTCGGCAATACGACACTCATAGCTAAATCACGCTGCTTATCATTAAAAAATGGCATTAGGATAGCCGTGCCCAATGTAAAGCCATCGAGAACGACATACACTACAATGCAGAAAGCAATAACAAATGACCAAGCGAGTGGTAGATAGTCCATCAAGATTTCTCCTGTTTACCTAATCTTGAATCAACAATCTTTTCAGGCTCTAGGTAGCCGAAAGGATGTTGTTCAATAGATAAATCATCGACTTTAGGCCCTTTACGAATCGTTTTAAATAAATACATAAAATAAAATAGACCGAAAATGATGCCATAGACTATTAAGATTAAGGCTAAAGAAATGATGACATTTCTCACCGGAACAGGTGATACGGCATCTGCAGTCCGCAACAATCCATGCACTACCCATGGCTGTCTACCCACTTCAGTAGTAATCCAACCAGTAATTAATGCAATAAAACCAATGGGGGCTATCAATCGACAAAGCTTCAAAAACCAATTTGTAGAATAGAGCCTTGAACGCGCTCTTAGTATAAGATGAATAATAGCAACAAATAGCATTGTAAAGCCAAGAAATACCATTATTCTAAACGTCCAAAATACCACAAATACGTTAGGACGATTCTCGGGAGAAACGGATTTAAGCCCCGGTAACTCTCCGTTCCAATCATGTGTATTGATAAAACTACCTAATTTTGGAATACCTATTTCGAAATTATTTTTCTCTTCTTTTTGATTGGGTAATGCAAACAACAAGAGGGGTGCGCCATGCCTTGCTTCCCAATTGGCTTCCATTGCTGCTGTTTTAATTGGTTGATGTTTCAAAATCAATAAACCAGACATATCACCCAAGTAAATTTGAACTGGTATCAAAACTGTTATGGCCAGAAGCGCAAAACTGAAACACTTTTTTGAAAATTCGTTGTAGAGGTTTTTAATTAGGTAGTGTGCGCTAATTGCGCTGATGACAAAAGCCGTACACAAATAAGCCGCTAACATCATATGACTAAATCGTAAAATCACAGATGGATTAAAAATGACGTCAAACCAATTATCAACGACAAATTTTCCATCCACTACATGGACACCCGCAGGTGTTTGCATCCAAGAATTGGCTGAATTAATCCAAAATGCAGATAGCGTCACACCGATAACAACCAATAGTGTAGAAACATAATGGAGCCAAGAACTGACTCGATTCCATCCAAAAATCATTATCCCTAGAAAACCGGCTTCAATAAAAAAAGCCGTCAACACTTCATAGGTGAATAAGGGGCCTAAAACAGAGCCTACGGCATTTGTATAACCCGACCAATTCGTTCCCAATTGAAACTCCATGACAATACCTGATACGACACCCATCCCGAACGTAAGGGCAAATATTTTAGTCCAATATTGACTGATTGAGAGATACAGAGGGTTTTTAGTTTTTAACCAGGCACCCTCCATTATTGCAATGAAAGTAACTAAACCAATACTAAATGCCGGAAAAAGAATATGAAAGGCAATCGTAGTGCCAAATTGAATTCGCGAGAGTAATAAAGTTGTCATTCAATACCCTTACCGCTAATTTTTGTTAAGATGATAGTCTACAAAATTTTTACGCGCATTTCTAGTGCACCTCTTACACAAATCCAATACCGCTCTAAAGAAACTAAAAAATTTATTAAAAATAGGCGTAAATTAAGTAAATACAAACTATTCTTATACATTTCTTGATCAAATCACTACCCCAAACCTAGAGTTCTGTGATTTCTTTTGAAAAATGAACTCTATCTTCTTGTGTTGATTAAAATGTCCTGTATGAATATCATAATAAATTTTGAAGCGTGTTATAATTATTCCTTAACTCAGTGAAGGTGACTTCTGGTTTTAAAAGCAAAAAATCACGCATGAAAACAAGGGTTGTGAATGTGAGGACACTATTTTGCAGCAACATATTGCCATCATAGGCTCAGGAATAGCCGGCTTAGCAAGCGCCCACTTGCTCAACAAACACTATAAAGTTTCATTATTCGAAGCCAACGATTACCTCGGAGGACATACCAACACACAATCTGTTAATCTCGAGGGTGTTGAGTATCATATCGATACTGGATTTATTGTGTTTAACAAAAAAACCTACCCCAATTTTTGTAAGCTACTAGAAAAAAACAACATCCCAATTCAACCCAGTGAAATGAGCTTTAGCTATCGTTCTGACCAATTCAATATAGAATATAATGGTCACAACATTAATTCGCTATTTTGTGATCGAAAAAACTTATTCAAGCCACGCTTTTATCAATTTATTACCCAGATTCTGAAATTTAATCGGGAAGCGAAAAATTTTTTATTGAATTGCCCAGATCGCAGTATTAGCATAAGCGAATTTATTGATCGCCAGAATTACTCAAAAGACTTTATCGATTTTTATTTACAACCCATGATATCAGCAATTTGGTCTATGAAAAAAACCGACATCAGTAATTGCGAAGCCTATTATATCCTATCATTTTACGCAAATCATGGCTTGCTCGATTACTATGACCGCCCACAGTGGTATGTATTAAAAAATGGATCAAAAAGCTATATAGAACCTCTGATAAAAGACATTAAGGGTACTATTTATATGAACACTGAAATCACCCAGGTCGAACGGCATTTTAGAGGAGTCATATTGCGATCAAATAAAGAAGAATAT
Organism: uncultured Gammaproteobacteria bacterium; assembly: GCA_964446105.1. Lineage (GTDB taxonomy): Bacteria > Pseudomonadota > Gammaproteobacteria > JAIEPX01 > JAIEPX01 > JAIEPX01. Next base: position 5,464 of record CAYUMZ010000130.1, read on the forward strand.
CATTTTGATAAAGTCATCATTGCAACTCATAGCGATCAAGCATTAAAGATGCTAGCGAATCCGTCACCTGAAGAGGTCAAAATATTATCCGCTATTACCTACACCAATAATGAAGTTACCTTACACACTGATACTAAAATTATGCCAAAACATAAGTTAGGATGGGCAAGTTGGAATTTCTATGATAATGGCACATCGATACCGACATTAACCTATTACATGAACCGATTACAATCCATACGTTCGCCTCAGCCTTTTTTCGTATCGGTAAATTTAAATGATCAAATATCCCCAAAGAAAATCATAAAGGAATTTCGATACTCACATCCTTGTCTAGATTCAAAAGCAACAAAGGCGCAAAAAAATATCGATCAAATAAATCTACTTAAAATCATCAAGGAGTGTATCATA
>CAYUMZ010000131.1:0-5871 GCA_964446105.1 uncultured Gammaproteobacteria bacterium
CCCACCTTCTAATTGACTTTCCCAGGCATCGCGAGGATTTACTTTGAAGGCGATTATTTTCAGTTTTTCTTTTGCTAATAGCGTTTGAAATTGTTGATAATGCTCGACCATCGATTTAGACATATCAGATGGGCCAATAAACAAGGGTAATTCTTCAGGAATTGAATCGGCCTGCGCTTTAAAAATCTCACCATCGGCATTAATAGCACCTTTATGACCCCACTTTGCTAATGCTTGTTGTTCAACGACTGTTACAACTAAAGTATTGGGCCAGACGCGTCGTAATTGAATTTTTTTCACCCAGGGAATTTCTCGTAACTCATGCTGCAAACGCAGCGCATCCATCGTGACAAAATTTTGTTTTACATACGGAGCAATATGCTCATCCAATTGTTTTTTTGTCACATGTTGAAAAGGCGCCTGGAAAACAATTCGCTCTAAAGGCATATTTTTGGGATTAATAATCGAAGTATAACCCCAATATCCACCCAAAATAATTCCGCACAAACTCAAGAGAATTAACAAAGATCGAAAAAATCTCACCCTGCCTCCCTCGCGATTCATTGATCGACACTCAACCATAAAATTTCGTACACGAGCTGATCGAATTCAACTCCTTCAACTTTTGCCGCTTTTGGAACTAAACTTGTTTCAGTCATTCCAGGAATGGTATTTAATTCCAATAACCAAAATCGATCTTGATTATCCAACATTAAATCAATTCTTCCCCAACCACGACAACCTGTCACTTGAAACGCACGTAAACAGACTGCACGAATTGCACTGCTTAATGCGTCCGATAGTGGCGCAGGACAAATATACTCCGTCGATCCTTTCACATATTTGGAATTATAATCATAAAATCCAATTTTCGGCCTAATTTCAATGATCGGTAATGCATAATTTCCAATGATTCCAACAGTCAATTCACGACCATCAATCCATGGTTCTATCATGGTATTAATTTCATATTGATGAGCCGTTTGAATTGCAGCATCCAGCTCAGACCAATCATTCACTCGTGTAACACCAATCGTAGATCCTTCATTCGAAGGCTTAACGCACAATGGCAAACCCAATTTTTTGGTATTTTCAAGATAATCTGGATCATGATCAACAATCGTCATGGGCAATGTTGGAATACCGTGATATTCCCAAACACATTTTGTAAAAATTTTATTCATTGTTAATGCTGATGAAGAGACATCACTACCAGTAAAAGGAAGATTCATTTCCTCAAGCATTCCTTGAATTTTCCCATCTTCACCACCGGGCCCATGAAGCGCAATAAATACGCGATCAGGACGATCTTTGCGTAATTGTTCGCTAATTGTCTCATCAACATCGATGGCGTAAGCATCAACACCACACCGTTGCAACGCTGCCAATACATTGCTACCTGTCACTAACGATATTTCTCGTTCAGACGATTTTCCACCCATCAAAACAGCAACTCGCCCCAATTCACGCGGGTCTTTATCTTTACTGGCCAATACCCAGTTTGCTTTTACTTGATCATCTGTTTTTAACATCGAATCACCTTAAATAATTACTGTCTATTTTGCGAAGCAATTTGTGGAGCAACCTTACCCACATTACCAGCACCTTGAATTAGTACAATATCGCCATTTTGCACGAGTCTATTTATTTCTGCTATTACATTTTCAGATTTTTGCACCAAAACAAGTGGTACATTCGACTGTTGAATAAAACGCGATGCTAACACTTCACTCGTAATACCCGGAATGGGCGCCTCGCCCGCAGAATAAATTTCTAATAAAACGACTAGATCAACTGCATTTAAAACTGCAACAAATTCGTTCATTAATTCTTCGGTACGAGAATAACGATGAGGTTGAAACACCATCATTAAACGACGATCTGGCCAAACATTTCGCACAGCATCGATCGTCACTTGTAGTTCTCGCGGATGATGACCGTAATCATCAATCAAGGTATAAGATCCGCTGGCAATTTCTATATCGCCATACAATTGAAATCGACGACCCACTCCCTGAAATTTTTCCAGAGCAGCCAATGTTTTTTGTGGATCTATACCATAGTGCTGAACAACTGCATAGGAGGCCAGCGCATTTAATACATTATGACGTCCTGGAATGGCCAATTTAACATCGAATTTTTTATTCAGAATAGAATCGTAAAGAGTAAATGTTGCCATTAAATTATGTTGTTGATAATTTTCTGCTCGAATGACATTTTGGTCACCAAAACCATAGGTAATGATCTTACCTGATAATCGAGGCAATAATTCTGTAATAACAGGATCATCACCACAAAGCACTTTTGCGCCATTTTCGGGTACTTTTTCAACAAATTCGATGAAGGCGTCTTTTAATTTTTCAAAGTCACCGCCATACGTGGAAAGATGGTCTGCATCGATATTGGTTACGACAGCCACTTCAGGTTGTAAAAATAAGAATGAAGCATCACTTTCATCAGCCTCTGCAACAAAATAAGAACTGTTGCCTAATTGCGCATTACATCCCGCGCTTTTTAATAATCCACCAATAACAAATGTTGGATCTAAATTTGCTTCAGCCAATACACTGGCAATTAAACTCGTTGTTGTCGTTTTCCCATGAGTGCCTGCAACAATAATACTTTGATAAGACTGCATTAATAATGCGAGCATTTTTGCACGAGGCAAGATCGGAATATTATTTTCTTTTGCTCTTAGCACTTCAGGATTATCTGCTTTTACTGCGCTCGACAAAACCACTACTGAAGCACCGTTAATATGCTCTGCCTGATGCCCAATATGAACTTGCGCACCTAAATTTCTCAACCGAGCCGTCACTTCGCTTTCGCTCATATCAGAACCACTGATTGCATGACCTTTGGTTAATAATACTTCTGCAATTCCACTCATGCCTGCACCACCGATACCAACAAAATGTATCTGATTAGCTCGATCTATATTATCTATCATTTCACTAAACCTCTATTCCGGATTGAAATCTTTCGTCGTGATGACGTCTGCACCAATGGAGTAATATCACTGCTGATTCTCAGTAGCACTGCAACAACCACGCAATTAATTAACACACTACTCCCACCGTAACTCATCAGTGGTAATGTTAATCCTTTAGTTGGCAATAATCCTGCATTAACACCGATATTAACCATTGCTTGAAAAGCAATCCATAATCCAAGTCCGTACGCCACATAAGCCGAAAAAAATTCCCCTAATTCATAGGCCTTTCGTCCTAACCATATCGCACGCCCCACTAAAGTCCCGAATAATATAACAACTGCAATTCCACCTAATAAACCCAATTCTTCTGCAAGTACTGCAAAAACAAAATCGGTGTGCGCTTCGGGCAAATAAAATAATTTTTGAATACTATCACCCAATCCTACACCAAAAACTCCACCACGCCCGAAAGCAATTAAGGATTGAGTTAATTGATATCCAGAATCAAATTGATTTGCCCAAGGATGTAAAAATGCAGTTAATCTCGCCAATCGATAAGGCGAACTGAATGCTAAACCGGCTAATCCTGCTGCCACTACCACAAATAATAACGCATATTGCCACAAACGAACACCCGCTAAAAACATCATCGCGAGCGCGGTTGCCATAATTACCACCATCGCACCAAAATCGGGCTCAAGTAGTAATAAAACAGATACCAATCCCAAAATTAACATCGGTTTGACAAAACCCATAACACGCGTTTGCACTTCTTCAGAATGTCTCACCAAATAACTGCCCAGATATAGAATGACACTAAATTTTGCAAGCTCAGATACTTGCAAAGAAAGAGGCCCTAAATTTATCCAGCGAATACTACCATTAACATGTCGTCCTATACCGGGCACCAACACTAATGTCAGTAAAACTATTGCAATAATAAGCCAAATGACACTGGTTCGCTGCCACCATTCTAAATTAACTCGAACTGCGATAAACGCGAGAAAAATTCCCAAACCAAAATGAATTAATTGCCGCCAAAGAAAATGAAAAGGCGCATCAAATTCTCGCCCTGAAATTGCCATAGAAGCAGAAGTCACCATCAGCAAACCCATTCCGATTAATAGCAACGCAGAACATAATATCCAAGAATCTATCGTAAATTCTTGCCAAAATCCTGATCTGCGATAACGCTTCATGCTAATTCCTTGACAAAAGTCATAAATTTTTCACCACGCTCTTCAAAATCCCTGAACATATCTTGACTTGCACACGCGGGAGAGAGCAACACAATATCACCCGGCCCAGCAAGTGAATTAGCTGTAGTTACTGCTGCGCCCAAATCGGACACCATGGTTACGGGCACCACATCTTGCAAAGCATCATTTATTAAAAATTTATCTTGGCCAAGCAAAACAAGCTGACTCACATATTTCCCTACAGAATCACGCAACAGTGAAAAATCGGCATTTTTTCCTAAACCACCCGCAATTAAAATAATTTTTCCTACGCAATCTTGACCAATTCCAAAAAGCGTTGCTTGCGTAGCTCCCACATTCGTGCCCTTAGAATCATTAAACCAACGAACTTGATTTATTTCGGCAACAAATTGGCAACGGTGAGGAAGATTTTTAAATTGTTGTAATGCTGTGATCATCGCTGTCATAGGAAAATCACACGATTTTCCGAGCGCCAACGCGGCCAACGCATTCGCAAATTGATGCCTACCAATTAATGGAAGCGTTTTTGTAGCAACTATAGACTTATCTTGAAACATTAAAAATAATTCGCCGGCTTGCTTACTCAAATAAAAATCAGCGGTTGTAGAATTGGCATTTTCCGCAACACTAAAACGCAAGCAATTTCCTTTTGAGATTTCTCCAGTGAAACTCGAAGGATCGTCCACATTAATGACTGGATGTTTACAATGCTGATAAATTCGCAATTTTGCCTGCTGATATTCTCTTAAACTATCGTAACGATCCATATGATCGGGTGTCACATTTAAATTAACTGCAGCAAAAGCTGCTAAAGAAGGCGTTGTTTCTAATTGAAAACTCGAAAGTTCTAAAACATACAAAGCCGCTTCATCATCGAGCAATTCCAAAACAGGCGTACCTAAATTTCCACCTACTTTTACTCGCACACCGGCTGCTTTAGCCATTTCTCCCACCATGGTTGTCACTGTACTTTTTCCATTAGAGCCGGTAATCCCAACAATAGGCGCTTTAGCTTCTCTGACAAATAATTCAATATCACCAATAACTGATTTGCCTTTTGCCACTTGAGCCGCAATTAAGGGTTCTTTCAAACTCACGCCGGGACTGATCACAATTTGTTCGGCGGAATCTAACAAAGCCTCATCAAATCCGCCCAGACTCACCTCAACATTGGGATAGGTTTCTTGAATCTCCGTAAGGCCCGGTGGATTTGCACGGCTATCCATCACACACACAGGGATGTCTCTCTCAATGCAATAACGCACACAAGACACACCGGTTTTACCCAAACCCACAACGGCCGTTAACCTTTTACCCGACATAATAAGTCTCACAACTTTAGAAAACAGAGGATGATACTCGCCTAACAAGCATTTTTCCATCGCACAATAATAATCGATCTAAATCCACCACCTTGACTCCACTTGGTCTTAACTATACCCTGAAAAATATGGTTTAGATCAGGTGAAAGGGAGTTTATTGTGAGCAACAAATCAGATTCTGAAAGTGCAACCTACAGAAGCCAACCAGAATCCCCGACAGCCGTAGATAATGGCGGTCAAAACAATGGAGCACTCAGAGAGGGCGAACTCTCTGCTGATTATAGTGGAATAGGGATAGACGATAAGGAGCTCACTCAAGCACTGGATATACTGGGTATGAACACATCGGCCAGGCCCAGCATAACCCACGTCAGCCCACCAGCGTCACGCCGAG
>CAYUMZ010000132.1:0-5814 GCA_964446105.1 uncultured Gammaproteobacteria bacterium
CAGTGAAACGATTAAATGAAGAGAACAGATTTTTGAAATTTTCTTATATCGATCATATTCAACTTTTAGGAAATTTGAGTTATCAGCGGCTTTTTTTTCAAGTGTTTTTTAATCGATGGCGTAGTATCAAGGAAGCAAATTCTAATGCCATGCTACAAAATTCAAGGACAAAAACTCCTATTAAGTCTTTTATTCATTATTATTTAAACCATCATGCGAACTTTATTACATGTGATGGCCAACGCTTGCCTGGAAGTAAAACATATCATCCACGTTTTGCAATATTTAATGATGATCAATTACCTGTGATTGACACTCGTGTAGAATTAACTGCTGAGCAGGTATCCTATTTAGGTATCATTTGTATTCTTTCATTGGATGATATGATCCGACTTTTTATTAGAATGCAGAGAGAAGAACTTAATGATGTGGCTCTTGAAAAATTTCGAGTTTTATATAATCTCGTACTTGAAAATGACTATACTGAACAAGATATCCTTATGTTGCGGGCATCGAATATTATGCTACCCGCGGCTGATCAGACATTTCAACCGATTGGCAAGCTTAAGTGCTTTGATGCATATGAGGAGACAGTTCCATTAAGTAAAAAATGGTTAAAGGAAGTGCCTGGTATGACACGAGATGAAATGAAACGATTAAGCAAAAAGATCAATATAGACATAATAAAGCAGATGAACGTACAAATTCCATATCGTGAATTATTTAACGAGCCTTTAGTCAAAATCAAAAAGGTTTTGCCTCTATTTGCAATTTATTTATCAAAACATACCTTCAAAAGTCCCCAAAGTAATTTGGAATGTTGGGCTGAAAAAATTGCCCTTTTAAAAATTTATTATGCAAACGAAATTTTTGACGCGCATGATAGGGAACAAAAAGTTGCCGTCCATTATGATAGTCGCCTTAATGAGTTAACGTATACAGACCATTGGGACCGAGGCGATAGTTTGCGTAAAATTTCTATTCGACTCACTGAAAAGATCTTAGAACAAAGTTATAATTATTCTGAAGAACTTCGAGATTTAATTAGCTACACAGATAAAGATATTTCGGTTTGGTTGAAACGTAATAAAGTCTCAATAGATACGTATCAAGAGTTGGAGCTATATTGGGAAGAAGAGCTTTCTCGATATGATCAAAAAATTGTCGAGTCGCGCGAAGAATTAAAATCAACTCCAACATTAAAAATAAAATTAAGACTCCAGCCTTCTTTAAAAAGAGAGATGATTGCTAAAAATCCAGAGTTAGCACAACTGTTTAGTGCGAATGTAGATGTGATACCACCCATCTCAGTAGAAGCATCTTTTCCGGGCGTAAACTCTGCGGCCTCTAAAAGACCTAAACTTACAACAGATATTGAGGAACCTCTTCACGATGAATCAAATAATCCAGAGAATGACGACTTACCTAAAATTAACTCTCAATTTGGGGATATACCTGGAGGTACCTCAAATTTTTCAAAACACTTGATTTTAAAAACTAAAGGATCAAACGCCAGTGATGAGGAGTCAGCTGCAGGATTGGATTCATCCTCCGAACTGAACAAAAAAATTAAAAAAGAAAAGAAAACCAAAGGTAAAAAGTTTGCTGAGAAAAAAAGAATGACGGCTTTTAAACCAGAACTCTCGCTCAATCAGCTAATGAATTTAAATGAGAAATTACCGAATGAGATTGAGCAAAGCATGATTTCAGATCTTGATGAACCACAGCAGCCTTCAGAAACAAAAAAACGTAAAACTGGTAATATGAGTGGAGTAAAAGCTTTGAGAGAGAGTCAAGTTGATCAAAAAACTAGGGATGCCATAGGGCTTCATGGAGAAACTATTTGTTATCGTCGTTTATACGAACACTATTTTAATAAATATAAATTACGATTCGGTGAAATAAAATATCAAGATCATGCTGTTGGTTTTTCCCTTCTTAATCAAGCTGGAGATTGTCTTGTCAAGGTTGATTGGTATGATAAAGCACATGTCCAAGATCCCAGCGTGGAGAAAAATACGCACGACCACGACATATTAATTAGTAAGCCAAATGGTAAAAAGTATATTGAAGTGAAAAGTACTGTCGAAGATGAAAAACGCTCCTTTACCTTGAGCGCGGGAGAGTTACGTGCGATGAATAAACATGGGGAACGTTACAGATTTTTCAGAGTGTTTGGGGTTATGGGTGATACTCCCAAAATCGAGGTATTAAAAAACCCACGAAAGCTTGTGGAGGAAGAAAAAATCTCTGCTGAGATTAAGTCCATCGAAATAAGTTATTTTCGCCAGTAGATTCTTTTTACACAATTCTTATTGCTAATATTACTCTGTAGGTTCTACTGAATCAGGCAAAATTTTTGCCCCAAAGGTGCTCAAAATCGCTTGTACATTTTTGTCGTGGTGTATTGCCGATTCGGCGTGTTGTTGTCGAGTTTCTTGTATAGCGGCTTGTTTTTGTGCTGGGGTGGGCTGGTCGGAAGAACCCACTTTGAATTCAACGCGAAGTTTTTTATCTAATGCGTGTGAAATAGCCTCTTGGAAACGAGCAATTAATCTTTCGTTAATCAGGGGCGCTTGTCCACTGCTTACTTGTAGTGTCACAAGATGATCTGTGATTGAAAGTAGAGTGCAGTGTTGTGCGACGGCAAGTGCGGCCCCAGTCAATTTTAAATGGGGTAGTAATGTTTCCCAGTTTTCAGTATTAATTGGTGGAGTATTTTTATGTGCATTTTCATCATGATGATTTTCTAATGATGATTGTAGATTGCTAATCGGTTTTTCGATGGGTGATGTTTTTTCAGATTGATTTTTTGATATGGATGGATTTGCTTTTGCTGGATGAGTTTCAGGTGTAGGATTACTATTTTTTTTGACAGTAGATACGGAAGGCGCAATTTTTTCAGGATAAAATGATAACATCCGAAGTAAAGTCATTTCAAATCCACTGCGTGGTGTAGACGCTAGCGATAAATCTCGTCGACCAAGAATCGCAATTTGATAATAAAGTTGCAGTTGTTCTGCACTGAGTTTTTTAGCTAGTGCGCGTGGTGTTTCGTTGTCTTCAAATAAATTAGAGGAAATGTTCGGTAGGGCATGCAGTACAGCCATTTGGTGTAATAATCCCAATAATTCTTCCATGACGTGGGAAAAATCAACACCAAATTCTGATAAAGCCTGAGTTTGATTGTAAAGTGCCTGAGCATCATTATTAATGAGTGCTTCAATAATATCGTATAAGTGTGAAGGTGCGAGTGTGCCGAGCATTGCACGAACGGTATCGAGACTAACGCGATTATCACCGTGTGCAATGGCTTGATCAAGTAAACTCAAGGCATCACGCATACTGCCGTCGGCCGCGCGAGCGAGTTGTTGTAATGCGGGTGTTTCGAAGACCAGTTTTTCTTGTTCAAGAATGTGCGTAAGTTGAGCCACAATTTGCTCAATTGTGAGATTTTTTAAATGGAATTGCAAACATCGAGAAAGCACAGTCATTGGAATTTTTTGTGGATCTGTGGTTGCCAATAAAAATTTTACGTGAGGTGGTGGCTCTTCTAATGTTTTTAATACAGCATTAAAACTGTGGCCTGATAACATATGAACTTCGTCGATGAGATAAACTTTGAATCGTCCTTTTGTCGGAGCATATTGCACGTTATCTAAGAGTTCACGAGTGTCTTCGACTTTTGTACGTGATGCAGCGTCCACTTCAATGAGATCGATAAATCGACCAGCGTTTATTTCCGTACAAGCGCTGCATTTTTCACAAGGTTCGTGTGTGACTGCAGATTCACAATTTAGGCATTTTGCAATAATTCTAGCGACAGTAGTTTTGCCTACACCTCGAGTGCCCGTGAATAAATAAGCGTGGTGAAGTCTATTTTGTTTTAGTGCATTGCTCAGTGCTTGCACAACATGCTGTTGCCCCACCATATCGGCAAAGCTTTTTGGTCGCCATTTTCTTGCGAGTACTTGGTAACCCATAGGGTCTCCTGGACCTGACACCTGAATGGAGGCAACCTTACTAGCCACACCCCGGCGCCCAATGTGACTATTACCGTTGCTGCCTGCCGGGCCTGGCGGGGTTCACAGTTCATTGTCGCGAGGGGACCAGCAAGGTCGCCATAACACAGAAAAGTCTGAGAAGTAGAGAGGAAAGAGGTCAAGACCTGAACGCTTTCCTCTCTACTTCTCATTGAGATTACCTTGGGCGATGAGGAGGGTCAAGAGGAAAAGGGGTGATGGGAGGTATCTTTGCAGGTCAGAAGGGATATCTCGGGGGGGGGTAACACAGCTATCATAGGTAGGTCATATTTGTATCTGGATATTGCACAAACTATCGTAGCGAAAAGGACATGAGTGCTGGAGATGCAGATGATATTGCAAAATTTGCCTCGGGCGCATAGTCTTCATTATGTAGCCAAGCAAATTTTGCAATATCATCGGGAGATACTGTACTATTGGGCGTTGAAGTAGATAGTTTTTGCAATATCCAGGTATTAGTCTTGGCTGTTGCTATACCAGAATGGAACGCAAGGTATATTTGCAGGAGGCATGATGAAGTTATTTCGAACGAAAAGTGCTGCTTTACCATCAGCTGATGAGAAAAGTCCTATGCCTGAATCTGGGCAAAGTGCTGTTGTAGGGCAATTCTCAGATGAAATTCTGAGGACCACAACAGGTCTATTGGAAATAGTCAAGTTATTGTTGAAAATTACAGATAAGAATCCAGACTCTGAATCATCGTTGAGAGTTAGTATGGATCTTTTAGAGCTCAGACAATCATTACTAAAAACGTGTCCAAAAGATATTAACCTTGGTGAATGGGAAACCGTTTTTTCTGATCAGTGGTCATTAGATCAGTCCACATCTTCAAGTACAAGTACAGTGGATAGACAACAGAATGTCAATGGCGCATCTTATACTTTTGATCCTGAGATTGGTGCTTATTTCAATCGAAATAAACAAGAGCCCTATTTACGACAATTCACTGATATGAATGCATTTACTATTGTTGCGGTAAGTGAATTTAAAAGAGATTTAGATGATTTAATTACAGAGATATTAAAATCATCTCTTTTTCTACAAGAAATAATTATTACTTTACTTGACCAATTACTAATTTATGTTTTAGAAGTTAATGAGCGTGAAAATATTAATGCTGAATTAAATCCCGAATTAACGTCTATCAGTCGTTGGTGGGAAACATCGAAGTTTAAAACCCTTAAAGAGGAATTTTATAAACGAGAAAAACTTTCAGATTCTGATTTTATACAGAAAGTAATCAGTGAAGGCTCTTTAACGAAATTGTGCCCTAACTTGTTAATGCTATTACAGCAATCACAGCGCAGATTAGCGGCTATAGTTCAACTTCATCCCAACAATTCCGATCTAGCTATTCATTGTTATCATCATAATGCAAGTTGTCTTTATGAAATGCTAGAAAAACTTTTTGGTAAGATGAATACACTTATTAGTGGATCGGATAACAATAAAGCAGTTGTTTCTAAATGCGGTTTTAAATACATTTGTGAGAATGTTATACGGCGTTTCAAAGCCAATACAAGTCAACATAGAGTCCGAACGCGAGAAGTGCCTGTCTCAACCCGTAATCGTGCAAAATCGGTTGATCATGAGCCAGTGATACTGCCATCTAATTCTACAGAACAGCGCAAGAGTGCTGTCGTACCCAGTTTTTCTACAGTATCAAAAGCACTTAGATCCCCGCGTACACGTTTGTTATCTAAATCTACGGCACATAGTCCAGAAAATGGTTCCCCAGGGTCAAAGAGGAGAAGTAATTCAGCGAGTATAG